>NZ_CP060826.1:300000-476916 GCF_014489615.1 Streptomyces genisteinicus | reverse complement strand
GCAGAGGCAGGACTGGGACCGGCTCGCCCCCGGGCAGCGCGAGCGCCTGGAGCAACTCGGCCTACGCCCGCTGCCGGCGGCCGAAAAGCCCGCCGCAGCGCGGGGCAAGCGGACGGGCGCCGAAGCGAGCGCGGCGTTCGAACGCGGCATCACCGCACTCGCCCAGTACATCGAACGCGAAGAACGCACCGTGGTGCCGAGGGGCTGGGGCGAGGACATGCCGGACGGGACGGTGGTCCGGCTTGGGGTATGGCTCTCCAACACCCGCACCAGACGCGCCGGACTCAGCGCAGAGCAGCGCAGCCGGCTCGCCGCACTCGGTGTCGACTGGGCGTAAGGGAAACCCGCATGTTGGGCCGAGCAGGTCTGCGGCTGCGTGACGGTACTGCGCTGCGTTGTTGCCACAGTCGTCCATGACCGAGGCCGGCCCGGCCTCGCCCCAGGCCGATCCGATCGTGGCGGCCGTCACTGCGCACGACGCGCACTTCCTCGGCCCGTCTCGCCGTCGGCCGGTGACTCGGCTGGGGAGCGTGAACGATCCGTGCTGGGAGCGGTACCTCCGGATGCCCGGAGTGCCTGACTCTGGTGTACGACGGGTCCGTCGAGGCTCAGAGTGTCCGGACACGGCGTTGACAAGGCGTTCACCGGGCATCAGGGGGCGGACGCGGTCGGCGTCGGGTGGGAACGCTGCCGTATAGGATCAGCTGATGAGTGCCCCGGTTGTACTTCAGGTGGCCCCGTCGCCGGCCTTTCCCGCTCTCGTTCTTCGCCCTTGGCGCACGGAGGATGTTGCCGCATTGGTCGAGGTCAGCCGGGATCGAGCACTACGCCGGTGGGCGAGTTCCGGCATCGACAACGATGCCGACGGGACACGCTGGGTGCAGGCTCAGCAGCAGGGCTGGGCCGCGGGTGACCGGTTCGGCTTCGCCGTCCTTGAGGTGCAAACCGGCTCGGTTCGCGAACAGTTGGCGGGCAACGTGGTCCTCAAGGATGTCTCCTCCGGCAAGCCGGCGGCCGAAGTGGGCTATTGGACCGCGGCGCACGCGCGCGGGCGGGGAGTGGCCTCCCGCGCTCTGGAGGCCATCACCAACTGGGCCTTCGACACCTTCGAAGCCGACGGGCTGGAGCGTCTCGAACTCCTGCATCAGGTCGACAACCTGGCGTCGTGCCGGGTCGCGCAGAAGAGCCGCTACGACTTCAGCACCCTCCTGCCCGCAGCACCCCCCGACTTCCCCCTCGATGGCCACCTGCACATACGGACGCGAAGCACCTGACGTCATCCGGCTTCCGCGGACAGGCTGACGCTGCTCACGCCAGCAGGGGCCCGGGCATTCGACGAGACGGCCGAGGCGTCCATCGCGGCGTGCACCGCCGTCCTCGGGTCGCCGGACGAGCTGCGGCCGGGGGAGCGCCGCCCGCGCCGCCGAGCAGCGGGCTTGGGCGCGCGGACGGTCAGCAGACCACGTGGCTGCGGCGTCGCCGGTTCGGCCCGCACCCCGTGGTCGGGCGGCCTCAGGACAGGGGCGTCGGTCTGCGGGGCGGGGGAACGGCGCGCAGGAGTTCCCACAACGGGCGGGAGCCGGCTGCCCAGAGGGCCAGGGTGTGGCGGTCGACGATGTGGAGGCGCTGTTGTCGGGCGAAGGCGACGGCCGGGGCGGTGACGCGTCCGTTCGTCACGATCACGGCGACGTCGGCGCCGTGGACCTGGCGGGCGGTGCCGTTGAGGACCTGGAGGTCGGGGGTCCCGACGGCGGAGCCGGCGAGGCCGTCGCGCCGGTGCTTGCACTGCACCACCCAGCGGCGCCCGTACGGGTCGGTCGCCTTCACATCCGCGCCCAGGTCCCCGCGGCCGCCGACCCGCTGCGCGTCCTGGCAGCCGTCGCGGCGCATCAGGTCGCGCACGGCCTCCTCGAAGCGGGTGTGGTGCAGGGCGTCGAGCTGGGGCATCCCGTAGCGCAGGCCCTGCGCCCGGACCGCTTCCCAGCGGGCTCGTTGCTGCTGCTTGTGGAGCAGGCCGCCGCCGGCCAGGGCGGCCAGCACCCCGACGGCGATGAGGATCCACCAGTTGGTGAGCAGCCAGTTCACGACGGCGACGACCGTGGCGGCGGCCAGCGCGCCGCCGGCGAGGAAGAGGATGAGGCGGTCGTCCCGGCGCCGACGGCGTTGTGCGCGGATGGCGGGTGGGCGCCGCCGCGGCGGGCGCCTCGTGGGGGATGTACGCCGTGCGGCAGGTGTTCGCCTGCGCGGGCGGGGGCTCACCGGGCAGCCTGCGTCGCGCCGGTGGTGAGCTGGCCCAGGACGTCGGCGATCCCCTCGCCGACCGGGGTCGGCGCGAGCAGGATGCCCAGGGCGAGGACGATGAGCACGGTCATCTTCTCGTCGAAGCGGCTGCGCGCCTGGGTACGGCGGCGCAGCCGGATGACGACGATGACTGCGAGCAGCACCGCCACGTTGATGGTCACCAACTGTCCAAGCCCCCGGATCCAGGATCTGTACGGGAACGGCACAGTGCCCTCCCCGGCCCTCCTGTGTAGCGGGACGGCGATCACGCCGGCAGGAGAATGCCGACCAGTGGCACAAAGCCGCCCGTACCTGGCCGACTTCGCGGGCTTGCCGAGCCGTCGATCGGCTGAGCGGGGTGCCCGTGTCCGCAGGTTCGTTCGGATCGCTGCACGAGTGGGGGCCATGGGTGCTGTGATGGCGTCATGCGGCCTGAGCAGTGTGTGACCCGGAATCACATCGGGGTGTGGCATGCACGTGTGCTGCCGTCCGGGCCGGAACGGATCAGGTTGGGGACGGTGCTGCTCGGCTCGCTTGTGCCGATCCTGGTCTGGGCCGGCGTCGGATGTTTCGTGTACTTCGTCTACAACCCGCTCGTGGCGGCGGTGCTGGGCGGGCTCTTCGTGTTGTCGTTCGGGGTGGGCTTCGTGCTGCGACGGAGGGGGCGGCACTCGGTTCGCTGCAGCGTCTACGGTGCGCTGGGCGGAGTGCTCGACAAGTCCATGAACGGGTTCTGAGGCGGACCGGTGAGGTGCGGGCAGCCCCTCGTGCATGACCCCGGCGCACGCCGGTGAGGGCCCGCGCCGGGTGGCGGGTCAGGGGTGCGCTTCTGTGGCGAGAAGGTCTCGTGCCGCGGAGGTGATCCGGTCGCGTATGTGCTGCCGGTCCTGAGGCCGACCGCTCGACAGGTCGCCTGGTCTCGCGAGGTCGACGACGGGCTGCAGTGCGTCGGGGTAGTCGAGTTCGGCTGCGGCCTCCTCATGGATCAGCTTGGCTCCGTGCACGGGATCGAGTCGGCACGCCACGATCTGGCCGGCCCACCACCGGGCCGCGGTCCAGCGTGCCTCGGCGAGATCTTCCGGGGTGAGCGGCAGCAGTCCCCGTTCTTCCAGCACCAGGGCGAACAGCTCGCGGGCCTGGGGGTGTTCGGTGCGCGCGAGGCCGGCCAGGAGGGGAAGCGAGGGAGACTCGATGCCTGCCAGCAGGGCGTCCAGGCCCAACTGGACCAGCCGGGCGTCGGAGGGGCGCTGCCAGGGTGCCGTCGACAGGTCTGCGGCGGCCATGCGGATCAGACTGGTCGCTGCCGCCGCGTCCACGCTGTACCCCTCTCGCGCTCATTCCCCAGGGGAAGTCCTGTCACCGGGAGCCGGGGTCGGCGCTGCGGGGGTGGTGGCCGGGCACTCGATGAGGGGAAGGATACGGGGGTGACCTCCTTCGCGGACGGACCGCTTGCTGCCGACGGCCGGGGCAACCACCTGATCTCGTTCACCCGGGGCGGCGAGGCGGCACCGCCGCAGGACGCGCCGGTGCAGGCGGCGCTGGTCGCTCTGTGGCGGGCCGGCCGGGTCCTGGTGGTCTTCGATCGGTACCGCCGGTCCTGGGAGCTTCCGGGAGGAGGCATCGAGGAGGGGGAGACCCCTCGCCGGGCCGCCGCGCGCGAACTGATGGAGGAGAGCGGGCAGCAGCCCGAGGGACCGCTGCGGTTCGTCGGCTACGCGCGGTTCGTGCTGGCGCCCGACCAGCGGGTCGAGTACCTGGCCCTGTACACGGGGTCCTGCACCGTGACCCGCGCCTTCGAGCCCGGCGAGGAGATCGCGGCCGTACGCTGGTGGGACCTGCGCGAGCCCCTCCCGGGGCGTGTGCAGCCCCTGGACGCCTACCTCGCGGCTCTCACACGGGAGGAGTAGGGCCTCCGGCCGCCCGCTCCCGGAGCGGGTGCTCCGGTCCGCTGAACTACGCCTCGTTGCAGGGTGGTTGCTCGGCGCGGTAGTGTGCATCCGACGCAGCTCCGCTTTGCGGGTGCTGTGCTGTCCTACCACTGGAAGTCTGCAACTACGACGTCGCCCGACCTCGGTCATCCGACTGAGGCTCTGCCGGTCCGCCCGGCGGATCTGCTGGAGATCACCTTCAGGTGAGGTGTGTCTCCGATCAGAGGTCGTCAGCAGACTCGGGAGGACAGTATGTCTACGTGTCACACCCCATGCGCGCATCCGGTGCGTGACCTTGTCACGATCGCCCTGTGCGCCGCCCTCGTGGCACTCGTGGCAGTCATCGTCACCATGGCTTTCAACGGCTCGGCACTGGCCAGCTGCAAGGCGGGCGGAACGGCGTTCATAGCCGTGGCCACCGTCGGGCTCGTCGCCCTTCAACACCTGAAGAGGCACGCGGAGTAGGGATCGCGGGGGGGCGGCTCGTCAGAGGCCGCCCCCGAAGTACCGGGCTGGTGTCGCGGCCTGCCGGCCGCGTCGACCACATACCCGGCCGTGCGGTGCCGGAGTCCAGCGTCCGTCCCGTGCGGTGCGGTGCCAGAGTCCAGCGTCCGTCAGGTGCGGTGCCAACCGCGGGCGCGCGTCGAAGTCCGGCACACGGACCCACAGCAGATCCGCGACGAACCGCTCGGCCCAGGAACCGCCCGGGTGCGGGGTGGACCCCGCGCACCCGGGCCCGGGCAGGCAGGCGTCAGGTGGCGCGGGGGATGGCGTCCATGAGCTCGGCCGCCATGGCCCGGGGGTTCTCCAGCGGGGCTGCGTGCGTGCCCTCGATGGTGCGGTGGACGGTACGGGCCCGGGTCCTTTCGTGCCAGGCGTGGAGCGTTCCCCCCGGGAGGACGGGATCGTCGGTGGCGGCGACCGTGGTGATGGGGATGTCGAGCGGCTCGCGGTCGGCGGTCGCCAGGAATGTGTGGTGGTCCCTGGCAAGTTCGGCGTCGGTCCGGAGGTTGACGAGGTACGACGCCAGGAGTTCCTCATCGGCCAGAAGCGTGTCGGGGAGCAGACCGCGCAGCGCCTCCGCCGCCTGCGTGGTGGCGCCCGGTTCCAGGACCGCTCCCAGCTGCTGGAGGTCGTCCAGCTGGGAGGGCAGCTCCGTGCAGGGGGCTGGCGCGCACGCGGGCACGAGGGCGACGGGTGCCCCGTCACCGCCCGGCCCGAAGCGGTGTGCGACCTCCCAGGCCAGCAGGGCGCCCTGGCTGTGGCCGTAGAGGACCGTCGGCAGCTCCGGGAGTCCGGTCAGGGCCTCCGCGATTCCGTCGGCCACGTCCGTGATGCCGGACGGGGACGGTTCCCCGGTCCGTTCCTCCCGGCCGGGCATCTGGACCGCCACGAGTTCGACGTCGTCCGCCAGGTGGCGGATCAGGGGGACGTGGGAGTCCGTGGTGCCACCCATGCCGGCGAACGCGACGATCCTGGCGCGGGGGGCCGTGCCGGGCTTGAGCACGCGCAGCCAGGCGGGATCACCGTCGTCGGCGGCGGGCAGTCCGGGAGCGCCGGTCGTCTCCGTCAGGAGGGCGTCGGCGACGCCGAGGGCGCCGCCCCTGCCGAGGATGACGTGCGGTGCGATCCGCACTCCCGTGCGCCGTTCGAGGTTCGCCCGCATCCGCACGGCCGCCAGCGAGTCCATGCCGAGCTGCTGGAGGGGCTGCAGGACGGGGATGTCGGCGGGGGCGTCGCCCAGCACCGCTGCCGCTTCGGTGCGCACCAGGTCCAGGAGGGTCTGCCGTGCGACGTCCGGACCCGCGCCGTTCAGCTCACGGAGCAGTGCCGCGGTGCTCCCGGGCACCTCCCCGGAAGCCGTCGCGTCGGTGCCCTCGGCGGCGGACCGGCCGGTGCCGGGCCGGACCGCCGCGAGTGCGGGAAGAAGTTCGGCCAGGCCCTGGAGCGCGGACTCGGAGGCGTCGGTCCCCAGCACGTCGGCGATGCGCCGCACCTGTCCGCTGCGGACGGCGTCCCAGAAGGCCTCCTCGGTCCGGGAAGCGGACGCCGGCCGCGTGGCGGGTGCCTCCAGCCAGTGGCGCCTGCGCTGGAAGGCGTACGTCGGGAGGTCCGCGACGGGGGCGGGCTCCCGGCCGAGGGCGAGCGGCCAGTCGACCTCGCAGCCGTGGACGTGCAGGGCGGCGAGGCCCTCCAGCAGCCGGGCGCGGTCGCCGCGCCCGCGTTCCAGGGTGCCGACGACGACCGCGGGCCCGCTCCCCGCGGTCAGCGGCATCCCGAGGACGGGGTGCGGACCGATCTCGACGAACACGTCGTGGCCGGTGTCCTGAAGCCGCCGGCGGGCGAGGTCGAGCCGGACGGGTTCGCGCAGGTTGCGGCACCAGTACTCGGCGTCGAGGGAGCGGCCGTCCAGCAGGTCGCCGGTCACCGTGGAATAGAAGGGGATCGACGCGGGCCGGGGCCGCAGCCCGTCCAGTGCGGCCCGGAGCGCCGGCAGCAGGGGGTCCATGAAGCGGCTGTGGGAGGCCACGGGGGCATCGAGCCTTCCGCAGGCGATGTCCGCGTCGTCGAGTGCGGACAGGAGTTCCGTCACCGGGCCCGCGGCGCCCGAAACCGCCACCGAGCCGGGGGTGTTCACGGCCGCCACGGAGATCTCCCCGCCGAAGGGGGCGATCCACTTGTGCACCTCGTCGAGGGGGAGTTCGACGACCGCCATCGCGCCTTCTCCGGCGACCTGGCGCAGTGCGCGGCTGCGGAGGCAGACGACGCGGGCGCCGTCCTCGAGGCGGAGCGCTCCGGCGACGACGGCCGCGGCGATCTCGCCCTGGCTGTGTCCCACGACGGCCGACGGCCGGATGCCCAGTTCCTCCCAGGCTGCCGCCAGCGACACGTACATCGTGAAGAGCAGGGGCTGAAGGACGTCGAGGCGGTCCTCGGGGCGCTCCTCGCCGCCACGGCCTTCCAGGACGTCGAGGACCGACCATCCGGTCAGCGGCCGCAGCGCCGTGTCGCAGCGCCGGACCGAGTCGGCGAACGCCTGTGACTGGAGCAGCAGTTCGCGGCCCATGCCGGGCCAGTCCGCGCCCTGGCCGGGGAAGACGAACACCGTCCGGCCCCGCGGTGCGGCCGTGCCGCGCAGCACCCGCAGGTGGGAGCGGTCCTCGGCCAGGGCCGTCAGCCCTTCGACCAGTCCGGTGACGCTGCGGGCGGTCACGCTCGCCCGCTCGGCGAAGTGGGTGCGCCGCTCGGCCGCCGTACGCGCCACGTCCCGCACGCTCAGTTCGGGGTGCTCACGCAGCCATGCCGCCCATCGTCCGGCCTGCTCGGCGAGGGCCGCCCGGTCGCGGCCCGACACGACGACCGGGTAGCCGGTCGCGGTGTGTTCGGGGGCGGTGTGTACGGGTTCGGGTCGTGCGGGGGCCTCTTCGAGGACGATGTGGGCGTTGGTGCCGCCGATGCCGAAGGAGGAGACCCCGGCCCGGCGCGGGCCTGCGCTCTCCCAGGCGGTGAGCTCGGTGTTCACCCGGAACAGGCTCTCGTCCAGACCCATGCCGGGGTTGGGACGGGAGTAGTGGAGACTGGGCACCAGCGTCCGGTGGTGCAGACACAGCGCCGCCTTGATCAGACCCGCGATCCCCGCGGTCGTGTCGGTGTGACCGATGTTCGTCTTCACCGACCCGATCACGCACGGCTCCTCACGCGTGGAGGCGCCGAACACCTCCTGCAGCGCCTGGATCTCCATCGGGTCACCGATCGCCGTCGCCGTCCCGTGCGCCTCGATCAGCCCGATCGACGCCGGCTCCGCACCCGCCGCGGCCTGCGCCGCCGCGATCACCCGGCTCTGCCCCGCGACACTCGGCGCCATGAACGCCACCTTGTCCGAACCGTCGTTGTTGACCGCACTGCCCCGGATCACCGCGTAGACCGTGTCACCGGCCGCCACCGCGTCCGACAGCCTGCGCAGCACGACCACACCGACGCCGTCGCTGCCGACGGTGCCGTCGCCGTCGGCGTCGAAGGCCCGGCAGTGGCCGTCGCGGGAGACCACGAGCCCGTCCTGGTGCAGGTAGCCCTGCTCCAGCGGGAAGGTCAGCGAGGAGGCACCGACCAGCGCGATGTCGGACTCGCCGCGCAGCAGGCTCTCCCGCGCCAGATGCGCTGTCACCAGACCCGTCGAACAGGCCGTCTGCACCGTCATCGCCGGGCCGGTCAGGTCCAGCTTGTGCGCCACACGCGTCGCGACGAAGTCGTTGCGGCCACCGATCATGGACCGGTAGAACGACGACAGATCGGTGACCTCACCGGTGTGGTAGCCGCCGTTGCCCGTCCCGCCGAAGACGGCGATGTCGCCGTCGAAGGCCGCGGGAACGATCCCCGCGTGCTCCAACCCCTGCCACGCACACTCCAGGAACAACCGGTGCTGAGGATCGATCGTCTCCGCCTCCGCCGGCGAATACCCGAAGAACGACGCATCGAACAGATCCGCACCCTCCACACACCCCTTCGCCCGCACATACGCCGGATCCGACACCAACTCCTCCGCAACACCCGCCTCCCTCAACTCCTCCACCGAGAACCGCCGGATCGACTCCACACCACCCCGCAAGTTCTCCCAGAACACCCCCACATCCCCAGCACCCGGAAGACGACACGCCATACCGATCACCGCAACCGGCTCATCCACCACCCCCCGCACACGAACCGCCGGCACCGGAACAGCACCCGGCACCACCCCGCCCAGCCGCCCCTCCAAGAACTCCGCCAACCGCCCGATCGTCGGATGCCGGAACACCTCCGCCAGCGGAAACTCGACCCCCAACTCCTCACAGATCAACCGATGCGCACGCGTCGCCGTCATCGACGTCGCACCCAGATCGAAGAACCCCCGATCCGGATCCAGACCCCCCACACCACCCAGAAGCCCACCCCACACCCGCAACAACACCCCACGCACACCAGCCGGATCCGGAACAGACACCACACCCGGCACAGGCGTCGAGTCCGTGCCCGAGTCCGTGCCCGTGTCGTCGTCGGCGGGCAGCCGGGTCAGCGCGAGACGGTCCACCTTCTCGTTCGGCGTATGCGGCAACGACTCCAGACACGTCACCCGCCGCGGACGCATCACCGCCGGCAGACACCGCTCCACACACGCGAACACCGCCCCCGACACATCCCCGCCCACCACCGACGGCACCACGAACACCTGCACATACGCATCACCAGGCACGTCCTCACGCACCACAGCCGCGCACTCCAGCACCGACGACAGCCCACCCACCACCGCCTCGATCTCACCCAGCTCGATCCGATGCCCCCGGATCTTCACCTGATGATCCACACGACCGCAGTACTGCAGACTCCCGTCACCCCGATACCGCACCACATCACCAGACCGGTACATCCGGCCACCCGGCTCCACAGCCCACGGATCAGCGACGAACCGCTCCCCCGTCAACTCCCGACGACCCAGATACCCCCGCGCCACACCCCGCCCACCGATCCACAACTCCCCCCGCACACCACGCGGAACACACCGCCCCGCACCATCCAGCACATACAGACGATTACCGCGGATCGGATCGCCGAGCGAGACCTCACCGGGTTCGACGTCCCACGTGGTGGACCAGACGGTCGTCTCGGTGGGTCCGTAGATGTTGGTGACCCGGCCGCACAGGTCGATGAGTCGCTGTGCAAGGGCGCGGTCGAGGGCTTCGCCGCCGACGATCATGTGGTCGAGCCCGGCGATCAGGGCCCGCCCGTCGGCGTCGGCCAGGAGCATCCGGGCCAGCGACGGGGTGCACTGGAGGTGGGTGGGCGCGTGGCTCCGGTGCGCGGCCCAGTCGGCGACAGAACCGTCGGCGACGACGACCCGGTAACCACGCGTCAGCGTCCACAGCAGTTCGACCGTGGAGATGTCGAAGGAGGGGCTGGTGACCGCGAGCCAGGTGTCGCCGGCGCCGCGCCCCACGCGTTCGTCGACTGCGTCGCAGAAGTTGGCGAACTGGGCGTGCTCGATCATCACGCCCTTCGGCCTGCCGGTCGAGCCGGAGGTGTAGATGACGAAGGCGAGGTCGGTCGGTGAGGGCTGCGAGGACGGTTCTTCGGCCGGGGCGGTGGCGCCCGGGCGGCCGGCGGTGTCCCTCGGATCGTCCACGGTGACGGTGTTCACGGTGGCGGGGTCGAAGTCGCCCACGGTCTCGGGACGCGTGATCACGATCCGCAGACCGCTGTCCTCCCGCACATGCCGCAACCGCTCCACCGGATACGCAGGATCCAGCGGCACATACGCACCACCCGCCTGCCACACGGCCAGCATCGCCACCACCGTCTCCGCCGACCGCGGCAGATGCACACCCACCAGCACCTCACGCCCCACACCCAGCGCCCGCAACCGACCCGCCAACACCACTACCGCGTCCCACACCTCCCGATACGTCAGATCACGCCCACCATCCGACAACGCCACCGCACCAGGCACCGCACCCACCCGCGCCCGCACCCGCTCCAGCGCCGACACCACCGGAACCACAGAACCGGCCGACTCAACCGAACCGACAGACCCGACGCCGGACCCGACGGACCCGACAAGCCCACCGGACCCCGCAGACCCGCCCGGAAGAGGCACCTGCCCCCCACGCACGGCAAGCCACTCCCGCTCCCCGGCACCGAGAAGATCCAGATCCCCCACAGCCGTCCCCGGCTCCGCCACCGCAGCCGACAGCAACGTCCGGAAGTTCTCCACCAGACGCTCCGCCGACGCCCGGTCCAGCACATGCGACTGGAACTCCAGCTCACCCAGCAACCCGCCACCCGCACCCCGCGCGACCAGGGTCAACCCCAGCTCGAACTTGGCGGCGCCGCGCACGTTGCCCGTGACGCTGTCCGGGGTGCTGCCGGTCAGGGGGTGCGCCCGGACGCGGGTTTCCGGCCCTTCGTCGCCGTCGGGGCCGGTCGCGGAGTCGGGGCCGTCGGCGAAGCCGGCGCCGAGGTAGTTGAAGGCGGCGCGGAAGAGCGGGTTCTCGTCGGCCGTGCGGTCGACGGCCACCGCGCGGACGAGCTCGGTGAGCGGTACGGCCTGGTGCTCCAGTGTGCCGCGGATGCGGGGCTGCATGGTGGTCAGGAGGTCCCGGAACGCGGGATCCCCGCTCAGGTCGCACCGCAACGGCAGCGTGTTCGCCAGGAACCCCACCGTGTCCGCCGTATCCGCCCGACGATTCGCCCAGATCGTCCCCACCGCAAAGTCCCACTGCCCGCTGTACCGGGCCAGCACCACCGCGAACGCACTCACCAGCACCGTGTACGGCGTCACCGACGCCGCCACCGCCAACTCCTCCACACCACGCCGCAACCCGTCCGACAGAACGAACCCGACCGTCCCGTCAGCCGACCCCGCACCGTCCGCACCGCCCACCGGCTCGCAACCGTCCACCAGCTCCGGCAACTCCAGACGAGCCACCCCCGCCAGCTCACCCGCCAGGAACGCCACACCCTCGGCGAACCCACCCTCCTCCACCCGCGCACGCTCCCACCGCGCCCAGTCACCCAACTGGACACCCACCGCACCCGCCACCGGAACACCACCCGCGGCAAACGCCTCACACGCCACGAACAGATCACGGAACACCACACCCGCCGACCACCCGTCGGTCACCGCATGGTGCATGACCACGGAGAGGATCTGTTCGCCGGCGGGGGTCTCGATCAGCAGGCAGCGGAGCAGGGGGCCGCCCAGCAGCTCGAACGGGGTGAGCTCGTCGTCCCGCAGGCAGGCGGCGAGGTCATCCTCCGCTGCCCGGGAGAGGTCGATGTGGCGGAACGGGAGGTCGGGGGTGGCGTCGACGAGCTGGACGAGTTCACCGTCGCGCAGCCCGAGCCGGGTGCGCAGCGCCTCGTGGCGGTCCATCACCCAGCCCAGGGCACGGGCGAGCACCTCGGGGCTGATTGGCTGGTGCAGGCGCATCCGGTGCACGGCGTTGTACTGGGGCGTTCCCGGGTCCAGCTGTTCGAGGAACCACAGGCGCCGCTGGCCTTCGGTTGCCGGGTGGACGTCGCGCTGCGCCGCGCGTTCCACGGCCGGCCCGGCGGGGGCCGGAGCCGCCTCGGCGAGGATCTCGAGGAGGTGACGCGCCACGGCCTCCGGCGTCGGGTGCTCGAACGCCAGGCCGGACGCGAGCAGCAGACCGGTGGCCTCTTCGAGGCGTCCCGCCAGCTCCAGGGACATGAGGGAGTCCACGCCGAGTTCGCGGAACGTGCGGTCGGTGTCCGCCGTTTCGCCGCGCCCCGTGCCGAGGACGACGGACAGCTCGTGGCGCACCAGTTCGTCGAGGGCGGGGAGGCGCTGCTCGTCCTGCATGGCGAGGAGGCGGGTGCGCAGCGGGGGTGTGCCGGAGGCGGTTCGCTCCGTGCGGAGGGTGCGGCGGGTGCCGACGAGGGTCCGCAGGACGGCGGGGAGTTCTGCGCCGTCGTCGATCGCGCGGCGCATGGCGGCCACGTCGAGTTCGACGGGGACGAGGTGGGGTTCGGGCCGGGAGAGGGCGAGGTCGAGGAGGCGGAGTCCTTCCGCGGCGGTGAGGGCTCTGATGCCCTGGCGGTTCATCCTGGCGAGGTCGGCGCGGCCGAGTGCGGCGGTCAGGCCGCCGCCGGTGGGCTGCCACAGGCCCCAGGCGAGGCTCGTCGCCGGCAGTCCTTCGGCATGGCGGTGCGCGGCGAGGGCGTCGAGGAAGGTGTTGGCTGCCGCGTAGGTGCTCTGGCCGGCGCTGCCGAGGACTCCGGCGGCCGAGGAGAAGAGGACGAACGCGGAGAGGCGCAGGCCCGCTTCCCGGGTCAGCTCGTGCAGGTGCAGCGCTCCGGCGGCCTTGGGTGCGAGGACGCGGTGCAGGCGGTCGGTGTCCTGCGTGGCGAGCAGGCCGTCGTCGATGGCGGCCGCCAGGTGGAAGACCGCGGTCCAGGGGTGGTCGGAGTCGGCGGCCGCGAGGACGCCGGCGAGGTCCTCGCGCCGGCTGGTGTCGCAGGCCATGACGCGTACGTCGGCGGCTCCCGCCTCGGTCAGTTCGGCGATCAGGCCGGCGGCGCCCGGCGCGTCCGGGCCCTGCCGGGAGGTGAGGACGAGCCGGCGTGCGCCGTGGACCGTGACGAGGTGCCGGGCGAGGGTGCGGCCCAGTTCGCCGAGTGCTCCGGTGATCAGCACGGTGCCGTCCGGATCCGGTGCGGGGGGTGCGGAGAGGGTGTCGTCGTCGGCGGGGCCCGCGGGGGTGAGCCGGGCGGCCCGCGGTTCGCCGTCCCGTACGGCGATCTCGGGTTCGCCGGCGATCTCCAGGGCCCGGCCCAGGGCGGCGGTGTCGTCGAGGCCGCCGTCGATGTCGATCAGGCGGATCACGCGGTCGGGGTGCTCGTTGCGTGCGGACCGGACCATGCCCCACAGGGGTGCGTGCGCCAGGTCGTGGACGCCGTCGCCGGCGTCCACGGCTCCTCGCGTCACCCAGATCAGTTCGGTGTCGGCGAGGAGGGGTTCGGCGGTCAGGCGCCGCAGGGTGTGCAGGGCGTCCTCGGTGGCCGTCCAGGGGCCGCGGCCGGTGGGGGCGGTCGCGTCCACCACGAGGCGGCCGGGGGCGTCGGTGCCGTGCGCGAGCCGGTCGAGCAGGGTGTCGACGTCGGGGAAGTCCGTGCCGCCGAGGACGGCGACGGTCCGGCCGCGCCGGATCGCGGGGTCGCTCAGAGCGGTGAACCGGAGGCGGTACAGGGGGGTCGGGGCGAGGGCGGCCCGCAGCTGGGCGGGGGTGACCTCGCGCAGCAGGAGCCGTGCGGAGGCGACGGGTGTTCCGTCCGGGCCGGTCAGCCGTATCCGGGCGGTGGCGGTGGCGGCGTCCCAGCGGACGTGGACGTGTGCCCGTGTCGCGTTCGCGGTGTGGAGCCGGACGTCGTGCCAGGCGAACGGGACGCGGACCGCGGCCCCGGCTTCCGTGCCGCCGGTGAGCGGGGCGGCGGCGTGCAGGGCGGCGTCCAGGAGGGCGGGGTGCAGCACATGGCCGCGGGGCGAGAGTCCTTCGGGCAGCTCGACGAGGCCGTACGCCTCGTCGCCGTGCCGCCGCAGTTCCCTCAGTCCCTGGAAGGCGGGCCCGTAGCGCACTCCGCCGTCGCGGAACCGCTCGTACAGGGTGTCCGTCGCGAGGCTGTCCGCGACGGCCGGTTCCGGGGTGTCCGCCGCCCGCGGACCGGTATCGGCGTCAGCGGTGGTGTCGTGGTCTGCGGTGTCCAGGCGTCCCTCGGCGTGCAGTCGCCACGCGGCCGGACCGGACGTCTCCGGACGGCTGTGCAGGGTGAGGTGCCTGCGCCCGCCGGTGTCCGGGCCGATCCTGACCTGGAGGCGCACCGCTTCGGTGAGCACCAGCGGTTCGGTGATGGTGAGTTCGGCGATGCGGGGTCCTTCGGTGTCCGGGCCGGAGGCGACGGCGCCGGCCGCGGCGGCCACGACGTCCAGGAGCGCCGCTCCGGGGACGACGACGGTGCCGAACAGTTCGTGGTCGGCGAGCCAGGTGCTGCGGCTCGGGTCGATCCGGCCGGTCAGCAGGTGCCCCTCGTCGGGGGCGAGGGCGATCCGGGCGCCGAGCCAGGGGTGCGCGGGTGTGCCGTCGAGGCCGGCGGTGCGGACGTCGCCGGCGGCCGCGGCGGACGTCAGCCAGTAGGGGCGGCGCCGGAAGGCGTACGGGGGGAGCGGGACGAGCCGGCCGTGGGCGTGGCCGGGCAGCCGGTTCCGGTCGAGCGGCTGGCCGCAGACGTGGAGGTGGGCGAGGGCGGTGAGGAGGGTGGGGACCTCGGCGGCGGGCTCGCCGCGCCGCATGCTGGGCACGAAGCGGGCGTCGGCGAGTGTCTCGGCGCCGGTGGCGGTCAGCACGGCCTCGGGGCCGCATTCGAGGAACCGGGCGATGCCGTGGGATTCCAGGGTCCGCAGGGCGTCGCCGAACCGGACGGTCTCGCGTGCCTGGCGCACCCAGTGGTCCGCGGAGCGGACGCCGGTGCCGGGCGGGGTGTCGGTGCCGGCCCAGGCTCCGGTCAGGGCGTCGACGAGGGGGACGCGGGGTGCGTGGAACGTGCAGGTGGCCGCGGTGGCGGCGAACTCCTCGAGCACGGGGTCCAGGTGAGCGCTGTGGAAGGCGTGCGAGACCTTGAGCCGGCGGGTGCGCCTGCCGTGTCCGGCGAAGTGGCGGGCGAGCGCGAGGACGGGCTCCTCGTCGCCGCTGAGCACGGTCTGCGACGGGGAGTTGAGGGCGGCCACGCAGACGCCGTCGTAACCGGGCAGGACGTCCAGGACCTCGGCCTCCGAGGCTTCGACGGAGACCATGGCGCCGTCGGTGCGGCAGGACTGCATCAGGCGGCCGCGGGCGACGACGAGGCGTGCCGCGTCCGCGAGTGTGAGCACGCCGGCGACGTGTGCGGCGGCCAGCTCTCCGACAGAGTGGCCTGCGACCGCGTTCGCGGTGACGCCCCAGGTCTCCCACAGCCGGTAGAGGGCCGTCTCGAGGGCGAAGATGGCGGGCTGCGCGTACTGCGTCCGGTCCAGTCGCCCGGTGCCGTCGCCGAGAACGATCTCGGCGAGTGAGCCGTCCAGGTGCTCGTCGACGGCCGCGCAGGCGGCGTCGAAGGCCGTGCGGTACGCCTCGAAGTGCGCGTACAGGCCGCGTCCCATGGCCGCCCGCTGGCTGCCCTGTCCGGTGAAGAGGACTCCCAGGCCGCCCTTGGCGGCGGTGCCCGTGACGACGGCCGGGTGGGAGGTGCCGAGGGCGAGGGCGCGCAGGGCGGTCGCGGTCCCGGCGGTGTCGGTGGCGAGGACGGCGGCACGGGTGTCGAAGCGGGTACGCCGGGCGGCGGTGGCGGCGACATCGGCGAGCGGTGTCGCCGGGTGCTCGTCCAGCCAGGCGGCCCAGTGGCCGGCCTGGGCGCGCAGCGCGTCGTCCTCCTGGGCGCTGAGCAGGACGGGGACGGGGGCCGGCGCCGGTCCGTCTCCGGTTCCACGGGGGTGCGGGGGGTGGGTGGGTTCGGTGTCGTCGGTCTCGGGGCGGGGGGCTTCCTCGATCACGGCATGGGCGTTGGTCCCGCCGATACCGAACGAGGACACACCCGCCCGACGCGGCCGCGCCGCATCCCTCGGCCACGCACGCGCCTCACCCAGCAGATGCAGACCACTGCCCTCCCAGTCCACATGCTCACTGGGCACCTCGGCATGCAACGTCCGCGGCAGACACTCGTTCTCCAACGCCAGCACCATCTTGATCACACCGGCCATCCCCGCAGCAGCCTGCGCATGACCGATGTTCGACTTCACCGACCCCAGACACAACGGACGCCCCGCCTCACGCCCCGGACCGAACACCGCCGCCAGAGCACCCGCCTCGATCGGATCACCCAACGACGTACCCGTCCCATGCGCCTCCACCGCATCCACATCACCCGCCACCAGACCCGCCGACACCAGAGCCTGCTCCACCACACGCTGCTGAGCAGGACCGTTCGGCGCCGTCAGACCATTGCTCGCACCGTCCTGATTCACCGCCGTACCCCGCACCAGAGCCACCACCGCACGCCCGCTCCCACGAGCCGACGACAACCGCTCCAGCACCAGCACACCGACACCCTCGGAGAACGCCGTACCGTCCGCACCCGCACCGAACGCCTTGCACCGCCCGTCCCCCGCCAGCCCCCCGTGCACACTGAACTCCTCGAACAGCCCCGGCGTCGCCATCACCGACACACCCGCGACCACCGCACGCTCCACCTCACCCGACCGCAACGCCTGCACCGCCTGATGCAACGCCACCAACGACGACGAACACGCCGTGTCCACCGTCACCGCCGGACCCCGCAACCCCAACGTGTACGACACCCGACCCGACAGCACACTCGGCGAAATACCCGTCATGACGTGGCCCTCGACTCCGGCACCGGTGGCGTCGGTGTCGGTGCCGTATCCGGACGGTGAGGCTCCGATCCAGACGCCGGTGTCGGTGTCGCGCAGGTCGTGCGCGTCGATCCCGGCACGCTCGACGGCCTCCCAGACCGCCTCCAGCACCAGACGCTGCTGGGGATCCATCGCCAGCGCCTCACGCGGACTGATCCCGAAGAACGCGGCGTCGAACCCACCCGCCCCCGCCACGAAACCGCCGGACCGCGCATAACCACCGCTGCCCGCGGCGACCTCCCACCCCCGGTCGTCCGGGAAAGCACCGATCGCGTCACCGCCCTCCGCGAGCAGACGCCAGAACGCCTCCGGCCCCCCGGCCCCCGGGAAACGGCAGCTCATCCCCACGATCGCCACCGGCTCACAGGCCGCCTCCCGCGCCGCGGGCTCGGCAGGGGCGTGGGCGCCCGGGGCGTCGGGCACCGGGCATTCGCTCCGCAGGCGCCGTGCCACGGCCTCGGGGGTCGGGTGGTCGAAGACCAGGGTCGTCGGCAGGCGGAGTCCGGTCGCCGTGCCGAGCCTGTTGCGCAGTTCCACGGAGAGCAGGGAGTCGAAGCCGAGGGATTTGAAGGCCGCGTCGGGGGCGACCTCGTCCGGGCCGGGGTGCCCGAGCACCGCGGCGGCGTGGGAGCGCACCATGCGCAGTACGGTCTCGTCCCGTTCCTCCTCGGGGACGCCGGCGAGGAGGGCGGCGAGGGAGGGCGCCGCGTCCGCCTGGGGGGCGGGTCCGGCCGCTGCGGGGCGGCGGGGTCCGGGGCCGGTGAGTGCGCGCAGGGCCGGCGGTACGGCGCCGGCGGCGGCGCGCAGGGCGGTGGTGTCGAAGCGGGCGGGTACGGCGACGGCGTCGGGGAAGTCCCAGGCGGCGTCGAGCAGGGCGAGCGCCGTGTCGGTGTCGAGCGGCAGGACGCCCGAGCGGGCGAACCGTGCGTGGTCGGTGTCGGCGAGTCCGGCGGTCAGACCGGACTCCTGCGCCCACAGACTCCACGCCAGCGACTGCCCCGGCAACCCCTCCGCACGACGCGACTGCGCCAGAGCGTCCAGGAACACGTTCGCCGCCGCATAGTTCGCCTGACCCGCAGCACCCAGCACACCCGACATCGACGAGAACAACACGAAAGCCGACAGATCCAGCCCCCGCGTCAACTCATGCAGATGCCACGCCCCGTCCACCTTCGGACGCAGCACCGACTCCACACGCCCCACCGACAACGACTCCACCAGACCGTCGTCCAGAGCACCCGCCGCATGCACCACCGCACCCAGCGCACGCTCCGCACCCACCGACGCCAGCAGACCACCCACCGCACCACGGTCCGACACATCACACGCCACCACCCGCACCGACACCGCACCCGCGGCCTCCAGCCCCGCCACCAACTCCGCAACCCCCGCCGCCGCACCCCCACTCCGCGACACCAGAACCAGATGACGCACCCCATGACGCACCACCAGATGACGCGCCACCACACCACCCAACGTCCCCGTACCCCCCGTCACCAGCACAGCCTCCGACGGATCGAGGAGCGGCGCGGACGGGGTGCCGGCGGGCGCGGCGGGTATCAGGCGCGGGGTCAGGACGAGTCCGCCGTGCAGGGCGAGCTGTGGTTCCTCGGCGAAGGGGAGCGTGTCCAGCGCAGTTCCGAGGGATCCGGTGGAGTCGAGGTCGGCCACGGCGAAGCGGCCGGGGTGCTCGGTCTGGGCGGAGCGGATCAGGCCCCAGACCGCCGTCCCGGGCAGGTCGTCGATTCCGGCGCCGGCACCGTCGGCGACCGCGCCGCAGGTGAGCAGGACGAGCGTGGTGGAGTCGAAGCGGCGGTCGGCGAGCCAGGCGTGCAGCAGGTCGAGGGCCTGCCGGGTGCGCCGGAGGGCCGCCTCCGGGACGGTGCCGGGGTCCTGGCCGGGCTGCGGGGTGCAGGGCACGAACACCAGGTCCGGTGCCTCTCCGCCGGCGTCGATGGCCGCTGCGAGGGCCTCCGGGCCGTCGTACCGTTCGTAGCGTGCCAGCTGGGCGTACGGCCCGCCGGTTCGCGGTGTGTCACCGGCGGCGCCGGGGACGAGGCTCGTGAGGACGGCGCAGCGGGCGGCGGCCGGGGCGCCGGCCGCCGGTGCCGGGGACCAGACGAGGCGGTGCAGGCGTGCCGGGCCGTCCTGCGAAGCGGCGGCGGCCGGCACGGGGCGGAGCACGAGGCGGCCGACCGAGGCGACGGGCCGGCCGTCGGCGTCGGTCGCCGTCAGGGAGAAGTCTCCGTCGGGCAGGCGCCTCACGTGGACGCGCAGGGCCGTCGCGCCCGTCGAGTGCACCGCGACCTGCTGCCAGAGGAACGGCAGCCGGACGGCACCGTCGTGCTCGCCCTCGCGGTGGAGGAGTCCTGCCGCCTGGAGGGCCGCGTCCATCAGGGCGGGGTGCAGCCGGAACCCGGTGCCTGCGGTGAGGCCGGGCGCGGCGGGGCCGAGGCGCACCTCGGCGAAGGCCTCGCCGTCGAGGAGCCAGGCGGCGCGCAGGCCCTGGAAGGCGGGGCCGTAGCCGTAGCCGAGTTCGGCGGCGCGGGTGTAGTGGTCGTCGACGGCGAGGGGTTCGGCGCCCTCGGGGGGCCACACGGCCGTGCCGGAGGCGGGCTCGGTGGTGAGGGTGCCGGAGGCGGGTTCGGCCGCGGGGTCGGTGGTGAGGGTGCCGGAGGCGTGGCTCGTCCACGGTGTGTCCTCGGGGGCGCCGTCCTTGCGGGAGAGCACCTCGACGGTGCGGATTCCGGGGGCGGCGGGCGCGTGGACGCGGACCTGGAGGCGGGTCGGGGTGTCGTCGAGCGGGAGGGGTGTGTGCAGCGCCAGTTCGTCGAGGTGGTCGTGTCCGGTGCGTGCGGCGGCGTGCAGGACGAGTTCCAGGAAGCCGGTGCCGGGGAGCAGGACGGTGCCGGCGGCGCTGTGGTCGGCGAGCCAGGGGTGACTGCTCAGGGAGAGCTCGCCGGTGAGGACGGTCTCGCCGGTGCCGGGGGTGGTGACGGCGGTCGTGAGGAAGGGGTGGCTGCCGGCGTCCTGGCGGGTGGTGCCGGCGGTGGGCCGGGGCGGCAGCCAGTAGGTCCGGTGCTGGAAGGCGTAGGTGGGCAGCGGGAGGGTCTTCGCGCCGGCGAACAGGGGCCGCCAGTCGATGCGGGCGCCGTGCGCGTGGACCTCGGCGAGAGCGCGTACGAACTCCTCCGGTCCTCCCTGGCCGCGTCGCAGGGTGCAGACGGCAGCCGCCTGGGTCTCCGTCTCCTCCAGGGTCTCCAGGACTCCGACCGACAGGAGAGGGAGCGGGGAGACCTCCAGGAAGCAGGTGTGGCCGTCGTCGAGCAGTGCGCGGGTGGTCTGGTGGAATCGCACGGTCTCGCGGAGGTTGCGGCTCCAGTAGGCGGCGTCGAGTTCGCGTCCGTCGATGCGGGTCGCGGTGACGGTGGACCAGAACGGGATGTCGCCGCTGCGCGGCCGCAGGTCGTCGAGGGCGTCGGTGAGGCGGGGCAGGAAGCGGTCCATGTGCGGGCTGTGCGAGGCGCAGCCGGCGGTGAGCCTGCCGCAGGGCACGTCCTCGTCGTCGAGTACGTGCAGCAGGTCGTCGACGGCGTCGGCGTCGCCGGCCACCACGACGGAGCGGGGCGAGTTCACGACGGCCACGTGCACGGGTGCGCCGAGGGCGGCGATGCGTTCCCGTACGGCGTGCTCGGGCAGGTCGACGAAGGCCATCTCGCCGCCGCGGGCCTCCTCGTGGAGGACGCGGCTGCGCAGGGCGACGATGCGGGCGCCCTCGTGGACGGTGAGGATGCCCGCGACGACGGCGGCGGCGACCTCGCCCTGGCTGTGGCCGACGACGGCGTCCGGGTGGACGCCGAGCGAGCGCCATACGGCGGCGAGGCCGACGTACATGGTGAACAGCGCGGGCTGGGCGATGTCCATGCGGTCGAGGGGGTGTGTCTCCGCGGGCAGTTCGCCGCGCAGCAGGGCTGCGACGGACCAGCCGGTGAGGGGTTCCAGTGCCGTGTCGCAGGCGCGTACCGAGTCCGCGAACGCCGGGGAGTGTTCCAGGAGCGCCGTGCCCATCCCGGTCCACTGGGTGCCCTGGCCGGGGAAGACGAACACGGTGGCGGGGGTGTCGGCGGCGGTGCCGGTCACGGTGCGGGCGGCGGGTTCGCCGTCGGCGAGGGCGGTGAGCGCGGCGTGGAGTTCGGCGCGGTCGGAGCCGAAGACCGCGCCCCGGTGGGTCAGGGCGGCGCGGGTGGTGGCCAGGGAGAGGCCGAGGTCGGCGGGGTCGGTGTCCGGGTGGTCGTGGAGGTGGTCGGCGAGCCTGCGTGCCTGGGCCCGCATCGCCTGCGCGGTGTGTCCGGAGATCACCCAGGGGACCGTCGTGGTGCCCAGGGGGTGCGGGGGGTGGGTGGGTTCGGTGTCGTCGGTCTCGGGGCGGGGGGCTTCCTCGATCACGGCATGGGCGTTGGTCCCGCCGATACCGAACGAGGACACACCCGCCCGACGCGGCCGCGCCGCATCCCTCGGCCACGCACGCGCCTCACCCAGCAGATGCAGACCACTGCCCTCCCAGTCCACATGCTCACTGGGCACCTCGGCATGCAACGTCCGCGGCAGACACTCGTTCTCCAACGCCAGCACCATCTTGATCACACCGGCCATCCCCGCAGCAGCCTGCGCATGACCGATGTTCGACTTCACCGACCCCAGACACAACGGACGCCCCGCCTCACGCCCCGGACCGAACACCGCCGCCAGAGCACCCGCCTCGATCGGATCACCCAACGACGTACCCGTCCCATGCGCCTCCACCGCATCCACATCACCCGCCACCAGACCCGCCGACACCAGAGCCTGCTCCACCACACGCTGCTGAGCAGGACCGTTCGGCGCCGTCAGACCATTGCTCGCACCGTCCTGATTCACCGCCGTACCCCGCACCAGAGCCACCACCGCACGCCCGCTCCCACGAGCCGACGACAACCGCTCCAGCACCAGCACACCGACACCCTCGGAGAACGCCGTACCGTCCGCACCCGCACCGAACGCCTTGCACCGCCCGTCCCCCGCCAGCCCCCCGTGCACACTGAACTCCTCGAACAGCCCCGGCGTCGCCATCACCGACACACCCGCGACCACCGCACGCTCCACCTCACCCGACCGCAACGCCTGCACCGCCTGATGCAACGCCACCAACGACGACGAACACGCCGTGTCCACCGTCACCGCCGGACCCCGCAACCCCAACGTGTACGACACCCGACCCGACAGCACACTCGGCGAAATACCCGTCATGACGTGGCCCTCGACTCCGGCACCGGTGGCGTCGGTGTCGGTGCCGTATCCGGACGGTGAGGCTCCGATCCAGACGCCGGTGTCGGTGTCGCGCAGGTCGTGCGCGTCGATCCCGGCACGCTCGACGGCCTCCCAGACCGCCTCCAGCACCAGACGCTGCTGGGGATCCATCGCCAGCGCCTCACGCGGACTGATCCCGAAGAACGCGGCGTCGAACCCACCCGCCCCCGCCACGAAACCGCCGGACCGCGCATAACCGCCGCCGCCCGCGGCGACCTCCCACCCCCGGTCGTCCGGGAAGGCACCGATCGCGTCACCGCCCTCCGCGAGCAGACGCCAGAACGCCTCCGGCCCCCCGGCCCCCGGGAAACGGCAGCTCATCCCCACGATCGCCACCGGCTCACAGGCCGCCTCCCGCGCCGCGTCGAGGCGGCGGCGGGTGTCGCGGAGTTCGAGGGTGACGCGCCGCAGGTAGTCGATCAGCTTCTGGTGCTCGTCCGGCGACTGCACGCTCGGCGTTGCCGGGACATTGACGCCGGTCATCGGCCCATCCTCAGGTCGTTGTCGATGAAGTCGAAGAGCTCGTCGGCCGTGACGGCGTCGAGCCCGAGGTCGTGCTCCTCGTGGGCGCCGGTCGCGGCGGGTCCGCCGGGCGCCGCTTCCTGCCATGCCGCGAGGAGGGCGGTGAGCCGGCCGGTGACGGCGGCGTGCTCCTCGGGGTCGGCGGCCGCCGTGGCCGCGCCGGGGGCGGTGACCTCGGCGAGCAGTTCGTCCACGCGGGTGCGCAGGGATGTGCCGGGTTCCGCCGCGGGGCGTGCCGGCGGTGTCAGCCGGCCGCGGATGTGGCGGGCGGCCGCCTGGGGCGTCGGATGGTCGAAGACCAGTGTGGCCGACAGGCGGAGTCCGGTGGCCGTGTTGAGCCTGTTGCGCAGTTCCACGGCGATCAGGGAGTCGAAGCCGAGGTCCTTGAAAGCCGCTGCGGGACGGACCCGTCCGGCTTCGGCCGGGGGCAGTCCGAGCACGGCGGTGGCCTGGGCGAGCACCGTGTCGAGGACGATCTTGTCGCGCATGTCGTCGGTGGCGGACTCGGCGAGGCGCCGGACCAGGTCCGGTTCGCTCGGGCCGGCCGGGGCGGGGGTGTCGGCCGTGGTGGCGCGGCGCAGCGGGACCGCTTCGGTGACGCCGTGCAGGACGGCCGGCAGGATCGCGGCGTTGCGGCGGAGCAGGGCGAGGTTCCAGCGGGCCGGCAGGAGCACGGCTTCGGGGGACCGCATCGCCGCGTCGAGCAGGGCGAGTCCGTCCTCGGTGCGCAGCGGGGTGAGTCCCGCCGAGGACATGCGTGCGTGGTCGGTGTCGGCGAGTCCGGCGGTCAGACCGGACTCCTGCGCCCACAGACTCCACGCCAGCGACTGCCCCGGCAACCCCTCCGCACGACGCGACTGCGCCAGAGCGTCCAGGAACACGTTCGCCGCCGCATAGTTCGCCTGACCCGCAGCACCCAGCACACCCGACATCGACGAGAACAACACGAAAGCCGACAGATCCAGCCCCCGCGTCAACTCATGCAGATGCCACGCCCCGTCCACCTTCGGACGCAGCACCGACTCCACACGCCCCACCGACAACGACTCCACCAGACCGTCGTCCAGAGCACCCGCCGCATGCACCACCGCACCCAGCGCACGCTCCGCACCCACCGACGCCAGCAGACCACCCACCGCACCACGGTCCGACACATCACACGCCACCACCCGCACCGACACCGCACCCGCGGCCTCCAGCCCCGCCACCAACTCCGCAACCCCCGCCGCCGCACCCCCACTCCGCGACACCAGAACCAGATGACGCACCCCATGACGCACCACCAGATGACGCGCCACCACACCACCCAACATCCCCGTACCCCCCGTCACCAGCACAGCCTCCGACGGATCGAGGGGGCGGGGGAGCGTGAGGACGACCTTGCCGACGTGCCTGGCCTGGCTCATGTGGCGGAAGGCGTCGGGGGCGCGGCGGATGTCCCACACGGTCAGGGGGTGGGGCCGCAGGACGCCGCGTTCGAAGAGGCCGACGATGTCGGTGAGCATCTCCTGCATGCGGTCGGGACCGGCCTCGGGCATGTCGAAGGCGCGGTAGGTGACACCCGGGTGGCGGGCCGTCACGTCGCCGGCGTCACGGATGTCCGTCTTGCCCATCTCCAGGAAGCGGCCTCCGTCGGCGAGGAGCCTCAGGGAGGCGTCGATGTACGGGCCTGTCAGGGAGTTCAGGACGACGTCGATCCGCCGGCCGGCGGAGCGCGGGATCTCCTGCTCGAACGCCAGGTCCCGTGAGGAGGCGAGCCGTGAGGCGTCCAGGCCGAGTTCCCTCAGGGCGTCCCACTTGCCGGTGCCGGCGGTCCCGTAGACGTCGGCTCCGAGGTGGCGTCCGAGCTGCACGGCGGCCATGCCCACGCCGCCGGCGGCGGCGTGGACGAGGAGCGTCTCGCCGGGGCGGATCCCCGCGAGGTCGACGAGGGCGTAGTAGGCGGTCAGGTAGGCGATGGGGACGCCGGCGGCCTGTGCGAAGGTCCAGTCGCCGGGGAAGCGGACCACCATCCGGTGGTCGGTGACGGCGACGGGTGCGAAGGACCCCTTGAACACGCCCATCACGCGGTCGCCGGGGGCCAGTCCGGTGACGCCCGGTCCGGTCTCGGTGACGACGCCGGCTCCCTCGCTGCCCATGACCTGCTGGTCCGGCACCATCCCGAGGGCGAGGAGCACGTCGCGGAAGTTCATTCCGGCCGCGCGCATCGAGACCCGCACCTGCCCGTGGGCGAGCGGTGCGGCGGCGTCGGGACAGGTCTGCGGGGCGAGTCCGTCCAGGGTGTTCCCGGAGGGTTCCAGGCGCCACGGGGTGCCGTCGGGGGGCAGCACGAGGCCGTCCGTGTGCGGCGCCGCCTTGAGCACCGGTACGTACGGTGTGCCGGCGCGCAGGGCGAGTTGCTCCTCGGCGGCGGCCCACCGGGCGAGGGCGTCCGCCGAGGCCGGGGTGTCGTCGATGTCGGCGACGCCGAAGCGGCCGGGGTGTTCGGTCTGCGCGGAGCGGATCAGGCCCCACACGGCGGCCGCGGCCGGGTCGACGGCCGTGGCCACGGGACCGGCCTGGACGGCGTGGCGGGTGAGGACGACCAGGCGGGAGGCCTCGCATCCTTCGGTGGCCAGCCACTGCTGGACGACGGCCAGGACGTGGCCGACGGTCCGCCGCACGCGGTCCGCGTCACCGGTCGCGGGTTCGCGGTCGCCGCGGCCGGGGCAGGGGACGAGGACCGTGCGGGGCGCGGGCGCCCCGGCCCGGAGGGCGGCCGCGAGCGCGCCGAGGTCCGGGTAGGCGTCGTCCTGCGTGCCCGGTATGGCGGGCCGGAGCGCGGCCGGGCCGACGAAGGCGGTGGCCGGCCGGTCCCCGGAGCGTTCGGCGGTGCCGGTGCCGGACCGTGCCTCCCACTGCGGCCGGTAGAGGCCGTCGCCGCCGGGCGTGCGCACCGGGCCCAGGCTGTCCTTCGGAACGGGCCGGGAGACGAGGGCTCCGACGGTGGCGACGTCGAGGCCGCCGGCGTCGTACAGGCGTATCGACACGCCCTCGCCGTCAGGGCCGGGGGTGACGTGCACCCGGAGGTCGGTGGCTCCCACCGCGTGCAGGGCGACCCCCCGCCATGCGAAGGGCAGGGTGACCTCGCCGTCGTCGCCGCTCCGGCCGCCCGTCTCCGCGGCGTGCAGGGCGGCGTCGAGGAGCGCCGGATGCAGCCCGTAGGCGCCCGCGGCCTCCCGCTCCGGACCGTCGAGGGCGATCTCGGCGAAGGTCTCGTCGCCGCGGCGCCAGAGTGCCCGCAGTCCCCGGAACGCGGGACCGTAGTGGTAGCCGCTCTCCGCGACCTGTTCGTAGAACCCCGTGAGGTTGACGCGCTGCGCGTCCTGCGGGGGCCATGGGCCGGGTTCCCGGTCCGGGGCGGCGGCTTGCGGGGAGAGGAATCCGTACGCGTGGCGGGTCCAGGCGTCCGCGGCGTCGCCCGTCCCGGGCCGGGACCAGACGCCGACCTCCCGCCGGTGGTCGTCGTCGGGACCGCCGACGACCACCTGGACGTGGACGCTCTCGTGTGCGGGCAGCGCCAGGGGTGCGTGCAGGGTCAGTTCGTCGAGCGCCGGGGAGCCGGCCTCGCGGCCGGCCCGGACCGCGAGCTCGACGAAGGCCGTGCCGGGCAGCAGCGGGGTGTCTCCGACCGCGTGGTCGGCGAGCCAGGGGTGGCTGTCGAGGGATATGCGCCCGGTGAACAGGTGGCCCCCGGAAGCGGGCAGGTCCGTCGAGGCGTTCAGCAGCGGGTGGCCGGCCGAGCGGAGCCCGGCGGCATTCACGTCCGCCGTGGTGTGCTGGTCGTACGCCGCGTACGGGTAGCGCCGGCGCTGGAAGGCGTACGTCGGCAGGGGTACGCGGCGCGCGCCGGCGGGGAAGAGCCCGGGCCATGCCACCGTCGCTCCGGCGACGTGTGCCTGTGCCACCGAGGTGAGGAAGCGGGCCGGGCCGCCGTGGCCGCGGCGGAGCGTGCCGATGACCGGTGCGGCCGGGTCCGCCGATTCCAGTGTCTCCTGGGCGCCGACGGCGAGGACCGGGTGGGCCGACACCTCCACGTACAGGTGGTTCCCGCGGGCCGCGACGGAGCGCAGGGCCTGCTCGAACAGGACGGTCTGCCGGAGGTTCGCGTACCAGTACGCGGCGTCCATCGTCTCCGTGGCGATGGCGTCACCGGTCACCGAGGAGTAGAGGGGGATCGCGGCGGGCCGCGGGGCGATGCCTTCCAGCACGCGGACGACCTCGTCCCGCAGCCTGGCCATGCCCGGGGAGTGCGAGGCGTAGTCGACGGCGATCCGGCGTACCCGCACGCCGTCGGCTTCGCAGCGGGCGGTGAGGGCGTCGAGCGGACCGGTCGCCCCGGAGACGACGGTGGAGTGGGGGCCGTTGACGGCGGCGACGGCGAGGCCGTCGTACCCGGCGACGAGGTCGCGCGCCGCCTCTTCGGGGAGGGCCAGGGAGGCCATCGCGCCTTCTCCGGCGACCTGGCGCAGTGCGCGGCTGCGGAGGCAGACGACGCGGGCGCCGTCCTCGAGGCGGAGCGCTCCGGCGACGACGGCCGCGGCGATCTCGCCCTGGCTGTGTCCCACGACGGCCGAGGGCCGGATGCCGTGCTCCTCCCACAGGGCGGCCAGCGACACCATCATCGCGAAGCAGACGGGCTGGACCACGTCCACCCGGTCGAGCAGCTCGCCGGCGTCGGGGGCGCCGACGACGTCGGTCAGCGACCAGTCGACGTACGGGGCGAAGGCCTTCTCGCACTCCTCCATGCGGCGTGCGAACACCGGTGAGGACGCCAGCAGTTCCCGTCCCATGCCCGGCCACTGAGAACCCTGGCCGGGGAAGACGAACACCGCGTCCCGGGTGCCGGCGGCCACACCGCTGACGACGCCCGCGTCGGGGGCTCCGGCCGCCATCGCGTCCAGCCCGGTCAGGAGCTCCTCCCAGCCGGCTCCTACCAGCACGGCCCGGTGGTCGAACAGGGAGCGGTGCGTCGCCAGCGACATGCCGACGTCGGCGGGGGTCAGTTCCGGGTTCGCCCTCACGTGGGCGGCCAGCCGCTCCGCCTGTCCGCGGAGCGCGTCGGCACCGCGCGCGGACAGCGGCAGCGCGACGACGGGGTCCTGCGCGGAGCCGGTCGCGGTGTGCCGGGGGGTGGTGTGTTCGGGTCGTGCGGGGGCCTCTTCGAGGACGATGTGGGCGTTGGTGCCGCCGATGCCGAAGGAGGAGACCCCGGCCCGGCGCGGGCCTGCGCTCTCCCAGGCGGTGAGCTCGGTGTTCACCCGGAACAGGTTCTCGTCCAGACCCATGCCGGGGTTGGGACGGGAGTAGTGGAGACTGGGCACCAGCGTGCGGTGGTGCAGACACAGCGCCGCCTTGATCAGACCCGCGATCCCCGCGGTCGTGTCGGTGTGACCGATGTTCGTCTTCACCGACCCGATCACGCACGGCTCCTCACGCGGGGAGGCGCCGAACACCTCCTGCAGCGCCTGGATCTCCATCGGGTCACCGATCGCCGTCGCCGTCCCGTGCGCCTCGATCAGCCCGATCGACGCCGGCTCCGCACCCGCCGCGGCCTGCGCCGCCGCGATCACCCGGCTCTGCCCCGCGACACTCGGCGCCATGAACGCCACCTTGTCCGAACCGTCGTTGTTGACCGCACTGCCCCGGATCACCGCGTAGACCGTGTCACCGGCCGCCACCGCGTCCGACAGCCTGCGCAGCACCACGACGCCGGTGCCGTTGGAGAACACGGTGCCGTCGCCGTCGGCGTCGAAGGCCCGGCAGTGGCCGTCGCGGGAGACCACGAGCCCGTCCTGGTGCAGGTAGCCGTGCTCCAGCGGGAAGGTCAGCGAGGAGGCGCCGACCAGCGCGATGTCGGACTCGCCGCGCAGCAGGCTCTCGCGCGCCAGATGGGCCGTCACCAGACCCGTCGAGCAGGCCGTCTGCACCGTCATCGCCGGGCCGGTCAGGTCCAGCTTGTGCGCCACACGCGTCGCGAGGTAGTCGGGTTTGGTGCCGGTCATGGACCGGTAGAAGCCCGCAAGGTCTCCGGGGTCGAGACGGCCGCGGGCTTCGAGGCCGGTGCCGCCGAAGACGGCGACGTCGCCGTCGAAGGCCGCGGGAACGATCCCCGCGTGCTCCAACCCCTGCCACGCACACTCCAGGAACAACCGGTGCTGAGGATCGATCGTCTCCGCCTCCGCCGGCGAATACCCGAAGAACGACGCATCGAACAGATCCGCACCCTCCACACACCCCTTCGCCCGCACATACGCCGGATCCGACACCAACTCCTCCGCAACACCCGCCTCCCTCAACTCCTCCACCGAGAACCGCCGGATCGACTCCACACCACCCCGCAAGTTCTCCCAGAACACCCCCACATCCCCAGCACCCGGAAGACGACACGCCATACCAATCACCGCAACCGGCTCATCCACCACCCCCCGCACACGAACCGCCGGCACCGGAACAGCACCCGGCACCACCCCGCCCAGCCGCCCCTCCAAGAACTCCGCCAACCGCCCGATCGTCGGATGCCGGAACACCTCCGCCAGCGGAAACTCGACCCCCAACTCCTCACAGATCAAACGATGCGCACGCGTCGCCGTCATCGACGTCGCACCCAGATCGAAGAACCCCCGATCCGGATCAAGACCCCCCACACCACCCAGCAGCCCACCCCACACCCGCAACAACACCCCACGCACACCAGCCGGATCCGGAACAGACACCACACCCGGCACAGGCGTCGCGTCCGTGTCGTCGTCCACGGGCAGCCGGGTCAGCGCGAGACGGTCCACCTTCTCGTTCGGCGTATGCGGCAACGACTCCAGACACGTCACCCGCCGCGGACGCATCACCGCCGGCAGACACCGCTCCACACACGCGAACACCGCCCCCGACACATCCCCGCCCACCACCGACGGCACCACGAACACCTGCACATACGCATCACCAGGCACGTCCTCACGCACCACAGCCGCGCACTCCAGCACCGACGACAGCCCACCCACCACCGCCTCGATCTCACCCAGCTCGATCCGATGCCCCCGGATCTTCACCTGATGATCCACACGACCGCAGTACTGCAGACTCCCGTCACCCCGATACCGCACCACATCACCCGACCGGTACATCCGGCCACCCGGCTCCACAGCCCACGGATCAGCGACGAACCGCTCCCCCGTCAACTCCCGACGACCCAGATACCCCCGCGCCACTCCCCGCCCACCGATCCACAACTCCCCCCGCACACCACGCGGCACACACCGCCCCGCACCATCCAGCACATACAGACGATTACCGGCGAGGGGGTCACCGAGCGAGACGACGCCGTCCGTCAGGCGCCAGGCCGAGGACCACACGGTGGTCTCGGTCGGGCCGTACATGTTGGTGACGGTGCCGGTGCAGAGGCCCAGCAGCTTCTCGGCCAGGGCGCGGTCGAGGGCTTCGCCGCCGACGATCATGTGGTCGAGCCCGGCGATCAGGGCCCGCCCGTCGGCGTCGGCCAGGAGCATCCGGGCCAGCGACGGGGTGCACTGGAGGTGGGTGGGCGCGTGGCTCCGGTGCGCGGCCCAGTCGGCGACCGAACCGTCGGCGACGACGACCCGGTAACCACGCGTCAGCGTCCACAGCAGTTCGAGGGCCGATATGTCGAAGGAGGGGCTGGTGACCGCGAGCCAGGTGTCGCCGGCGCCGCCTCCCACGCGTTCGTCGATCGCGTCGCAGAAGTTGGCGAACTGGGCGTGCTCGATCATCACGCCCTTCGGCCTGCCGGTCGAGCCGGAGGTGTAGATGACGTACGCCAGGTCGCCGGCGCCGGGGGTGGAGGCGTCCTCGACGGAGTCGTCCGTCGGGTCACCTGCCTCGGAGACGGAGACGGGGACGGAGACGGTGACGGGCACGGTGTTCACGGTGGCGGGGTCGAAGTCGCCCACGGTCTCGGGACGCGTGATCACGATCCGCAGACCGCTGTCCTCCCGCACATGCCGCAACCGCTCCACCGGATACGCAGGATCCAGCGGCACATACGCACCACCCGCCTGCCACACGGCCAGCATCGCCACCACCGTCTCCGCCGACCGCGGCAGATGCACACCCACCAGCACCTCACGCCCCACACCCAGCGCCCGCAACCGGCCCGCCAACACCACTACCGCGTCCCACACCTCCCGATACGTCAGATCACGCCCACCATCCGACAACGCCACCGCACCAGGCACCGCACCCACCCGCGCACGCACCCGCTCCAGCGCCGACACCACCGGAACCACAGAACCGGCCGGAGGAAGCACCCCACCCCCGCGCACGGCAAGCCACTCCCGCTCCCCGGCACCGAGAAGATCCAGATCCCCCACAGCCGTCCCCGGCTCCGCCACCGCAGCCGACAGCAACGTCCGGAAGTTCTCCACCAGACGCTCCGCCGACGCCCGGTCCAGCACATGCGACTGGAACTCCAGCTCACCCAGCAACCCACCACCCGCACCCCGCGCGACCAGGGTCAACCCCAGCTCGAACTTGGCGACGTCCTCCAGGCCTCCGTGGGTGCTGTGCGGCGTGTCCGGCGTCCAGACGTCGTCCGGCCAGGCGGGAGCGGGGAGGGCGAGGTAGTTGAAGGCGGCGCGGAAGAGCGGGTTCCCTTCGTCCGCCCGCAGGTGCGGGGCGGCCCGGACGAGCTCGGTGAGCGGAAGGTCCTGGTGGCGCATGAGGCCCAGTACGCGGGGCTGCATGGTGGTCAGGAGGTCCCGGAACGCGGGATCCCCGCTCAGGTCGCACCGCAACGGCAGCGTGTTCGCCAGGAACCCCACCGTGTCCGCCGTATCCGCCCGACGATTCGCCCAGATCGTCCCCACCGCAAAGTCCCACTGCCCGCTGTACCGGGCCAGCACCACCGCGAACGCACTCACCAGCACCGTGTACGGCGTCACCGACGCCGCCACCGCCAACTCCTCCACACCACGCCGCAACCCGTCCGACAGAACGAACCCGACCGTCCCGTCAGCCGACCCCGCACCGTCCGCACCGCCCACCGGCTCGCAACCGTCCACCAGCTCCGGCAACTCCAGACGAGCCACCCCCGCCAGCTCACCCGCCAGGAACGCCACACCCTCGGCGAACCCACCCTCCTCCACCCGCGCACGCTCCCACCGCGCCCAGTCACCCAACTGGACACCCACCGCACCCGCCACCGGAACACCACCCGCGGCAAACGCCTCACACGCCACGAACAGATCACGGAACACCACACCCGCCGACCACCCGTCGGTCACCGCATGGTGCATGGTGAGGCAGAGGATCTGCCCGTGCGGGCCGGCATCGACGACGAGGAGCCGGAACAGCAGTCCCCCGGTCAGCCGGAACGGTTCGCGCTCCTCGTCGCGGATCAGTGCGGCCGCGGTCCCGGCGTCCGACGCGTCGGCGAACCGCAGCGGCGGGTCGTCGGACGTGGCGTCGACGAGCTGGACGAGTTCGCCGTCGCGCAGCCCGAGCCGGGTGCGCAGCGCCTCGTGGCGGTCCATCACCCAGCCCAGGGCACGCGTGAGCACCTCGGGGCTGACCGGCCGGGAGGTGCGCAGGGCGGAGCGGGTGTTGTACCGGGCGGTTCCCGGGTCCATCTGTTCGAGGAACCACAGGCGCTGCTGCCCGTCGGTGGCCGGGTGGACGTCGCGCTGCGCCGCGCGTTCCACGGCCGGCCCGGCGGGGGCCGGAGCCGCCTCGGCGAGGATCTCGAGCAGGTGACGCGCCACGGCCCCCGGCGTCGGGTGCTCGAACGCCAGGCCGGACGCGAGCGGCAGACCGGTGTACTCCTCGAGGCGCTTGGCCAGTTCGGTGGCCATCATCGAGTCCAGGCCGCAGTCCCGGAAGGAGGCGTCGGCCGGGACGGTCTGCGGGGCGCCGAGCAGGGCGGTGGTCGCGTGGCGGGTGAACTCCGTCAGGGCGTCGAGGCGTTCGGCGGCGGGGACCGACGCGAGCGGGGCCGCGAGGCCGGTGTGTCCGGCCGGTCCGTCGGCCGGCCGCCGGTGCGGAGCGCGATCGGGTACGGGTGTCCGGTGGTCCGTGTCGATCCAGTAAGGGGTGCGCTGGAAGGCGTAGGTGGGCAGGGAGGCCGTGAGGGTCTCGGTGTGGGGATGGGTCTGCCGGAGGTCGATGCTCCGGCCGGTGGTGTGCAGGTGGCCGACGGCCTGGGCGAGTGCCGCGTTCTGGTCGGGTGTCCTGCGGGGCTGCTGGGAGGCGATCCGGTGGATTCCGGGGGCCGGGTGGGAGGCGGCGAGTGCGGTGAGCGCGGGAGTGGGGCCGATCTCCAGGAGGCGGCCGATGCCGTGGTCGACGAGTACGGAGAGCGCGTGGTGGAAGCGGACGGTGTCGCGGGCCTGCCGTACCCAGTAGTCGGGGGTGAGCATCGCGTGACCGGGGCGGGAGCCGGGGGTGACCCGCTCGCCGGTGACGGTGGACACCACGGGGGTGTGCGGCGTCCGGTACTCCAGTGTGCCGAGGACGCCGCGGAACTCGTCGAGCATGCCGTCCATGTGCGGGGAGTGGAAGGCATGGGAGACGTCGAGGGACCGGGTGCGTCGGCCGAGGTCCTCGAAGTGCCCGGCGACGGCGGCGACGGCGTCGGCGTCGCCGCTGATCACCGTGGACCGGGGTCCGTTGACGGCGGCGACGGCGACGCGGCCGTCGAGACCGGTCAGCCGCGCGAGCACCTCGTCCTCGGAGGCGGCGAGCTGGGTCATGCCCCCGCCCGCCGGGCAGGCCTGCATGAGCCGGGCGCGGGCGGCGACGAGGCGAGCCGCGTCGGGGAGGTCGAGGATTCCGGACAGGTGTGCGGCGGTGATCTCGCCGAGGGAGTGGCCCGCGAGGGCGTCCGGTGCGACGCCCCACGACTCCCAGAGCCGGTGGAGGGCCACCTGGTACGCGAAGAGGGCGGGCTGGGCGTACCGGGTCTCGTGGAGGAGACCGGCCTCGGGCGAGCCCTCGGGGGCGAAGAGGATCTCCTGGATCGGGCGCGGCAGGTGCGGGTCGAGGGCGGCCGTCACGGTGTCCAGCGCCCGGGCGAAGCGGGGGTGGACGCGGGCGAGGTCGTACCCCATGCGCGGATGCTGGCTGCCCTGTCCGGTGAAGAGGAAGGCGGTGTCCGTGTCGGTGGCGGTGGCGACCGCCGTCGTGGGGGGTGTGTGGCCGGCGGCCAGGAGGTCGAGCTGCCGGATCAGCTCGTCCGTGCTGTGCGTGGTGACGGCCGCGCGGCACGGCAGGTGGGTGCGGTCGTGCGCGGTGGTCGCGGCGAGGGCGGCGAGGGAGGTCGCGGAGCGGTCCTCCAGCCAGCGTGCCCAGCGGCCGGCCTGTGCGCGCAGCGCGGTGTCGTCGCGACCGGACAGGAACACCGTGTGGGCGGGGGCGGGTTCCGGCCTCCGGTCGTCCTCCGCGCGCGCCTCGCCGGGTTCCGTCCGTCCGCCGCCGGATACCGCCCGGTCGTCGCCGGGCGCCGGGCGTCCGTCGCCGGGCCGCCGCGTCGCGTCGTCCCCGGGCCGCGCGGCGGAGGGCGCCTCCTCCAGGACGACGTGGGCGTTGGTGCCGCTGAGGCCGAAGGAGGACACACCTGCCCGACGCGGCCGCGCCGCATCCCTCGGCCACGCACGCGCCTCACCCAGCAGATGCAGACCACTGCCCTCCCAGTCCACATGCTCACTGGGCACCTCGGCATGCAACGTCCGCGGCAGACACTCGTTCTCCAACGCCAGCACCATCTTGATCACACCGGCCATCCCCGCAGCAGCCTGCGCATGACCGATGTTCGACTTCACCGACCCCAGACACAACGGACGCCCCGCCTCACGCCCCGGACCGAACACCGCCGCCAGAGCACCCGCCTCGATCGGATCACCCAACGACGTACCCGTCCCATGCGCCTCCACCGCATCCACATCACCCGCCACCAGACCCGCCGACACCAGCGCGTCCTGGATGACCCGCTGCTGGGCGGGGCCGTTCGGCGCGGTGAGTCCCTGGCTGCGGCCGTCGTGGTTCACCGCCGAGCCCCGGATCAGCGCGAGGACGGCGGAGCCGTCACGCTCGGCGTCCGACAGCCGCTTGAGGGCGAGGACGGCGGCGCCCTCCGCCCAGCCGGCGCCGTCGGCGTCCGCGGAGAAGCTCTTGCACCGTCCGTCCGGGGCCATCCCCTTGAGCCGTGAGAACTCGACGAAGACCGCGGGGGTGCTCATCACCGTCACGCCGCCGGCCAGGGCGAGGTCGCATTCCCCGGCGCGCAGGGCCTGGACGGCAAGGTGGAGGGAGACGAGCGAGGAGGCGCAGGCCGCGTCCACGGTCATCGCGGGGCCCTGCAGGCCCAGGGTGTACGAGACGCGCCCGGACAGCACGCTGGCAGCGGTTCCGGTGCCGGCATAGCCGTCGAACGCCGCCAGATCGGCGCCCGGACCGCCGTAGTCGGATCCCATCGCTCCGAGGTACACGCCGGTACGGCTCTCACCGAGTTCGGCGGGGCGGATTCCGGCCCGCTCCAGCGTCTCCCACACCACTTCCAGGATCAGGCGCTGCTGGGGGTCCATGGACCGTGCCTCGCGCGGGGAGATGCCGAAGAACTCCGCGTCGAAGCCCTCGACGTCCGCGAGGAAGCCGCCCGCGCGGGCGCTGCTCTTGCCCACCGCGTCCGGATCGGGGTCGTACAGGTCGAGTCCGTCCCAGCGGGCGGGCAGCGCGCCCGTCGCGTCCTCGCCCTGGGAGAGCAGCCGCCAGAAGTCCTCGGGGGTGTCGACGCCTCCGGGCAGCCGGCATCCCACGGACACGATGGCGATGGGCTCGGTGCGTGCGGCGCGCTCGGCGGAGAGGTCCTCCTCCGCCTTGAGCAGCGCGCTTGTCGTGCGTCGCAGATAGGTCTCGAGCCTGTCGACATCGGACGAGGACATGCATTCACTCCAGACACTGGGGGGTGCCGCAAGGAAGCGCAGACAGGGGTTCCTCATCCACCTTCGGTCATCCCCGGGCAGCCGGTCCGGGTCGTCGACCGCTCTTCGAACCCGTCTTGAGCGGCCCCTGAGTGCATGTCCGAGACAGGGTTGCTGCCGGTCCGAAAACCCCCCGGCACGGCTCGGCGTGTGCCGTGGGACCGCGCCGGAACGGCGTCGCGGCCGGACGCGATCACGCCCACCGGACGGAGATCGCACCGGACGCGATCACGCCCCGGACGGGTCGTCCCTGGCGCGTGGCGTGCGACCGGGTGCGCTCAGTCCGTCGCGTCGCGGACGTCCGTGCCGTGCTCGGCGAACGCCTTGAAGTCCGTCATGTGCTGTCGCGACTGCTTGCGGAAGGAGCCCGGCATCAGCAGTGCCACCAGTTTCATCGGGAGGCTGCTGAACCGGTATTCGCTCTCGCTCTCCCAGAGCGTCGTCTCCGGGCCGGCTTCGGTCAGCCGGTCGCCCACGGCGCTCCACATGCCGTCGGTGACGATCTCGCGGTCGAAGCGGGCCACGCCCGCCTGCGCGAGGTCGCGCAGATCCTCCGGTTCCCGGCGGGTGACGGTCTCGGTGCACTCCATGGTCCGCCCGCCCATCTGCAGCACGACCCGCGACGTCGTGCCGGGCCGCCCGTGCTCTCCGCTCAGCGGCTCGTGCAGCACGAGGCCGCGCAGCCACTGCGGCAGGTGTGCCGGGTCGGCGAGCAGCTGGACCACCGTCCGGCGCGGCAGGGCGATCTCGATGGAGACGGTGTACTTCATGGGGCGCACCTTCGTTTCCTCGGGGCGTGCTCGTGCGGAGGCGGCGGAGGCGGAGGCGTTCAGGAGCAGCGGTGTCAGCTGCCGCGGCGGTCGTCGACGGTGACGGCGAGGTGCGGCCACCACCGGGTCAGCCGGGCCAGGTCGTCGGGGGCGGGGCCGCCCGCTGTGCGCGGCGGGTGGTCCGGGAGGAAGTGGACCGTGGTGCCGGTGGTGAGGTCGTCGGGGACCGGTCGCAGATCGGTGGTGGGCACGCCGTGCTCGTAGCGCTGGGTCCAGGAACCGCCGAGACGGCGGTTGGTGTGGGTCAGCCACGTGCTGAGGGCGGCGACGACGGACATGCCCCGGCGCGGGTGCCCGTCGGGGAGGGGCGGCGCCTCGGGGTCGTCGAAGAACCGGAGGTCCTTCGTCGCCATGACCGGCTTCCGCACCGTGCGTCCTGTGTCGTCGACGCGGGTGTCGGTCCCGCGTCCGTTGTCGGCGACGGCCACCGAGCCGTCCGGGTGGAGGGTGATCCGGCAGAGGCCGCCGTGACCGGTCTCTGCCTCGTCCGCCGCGTAGGCGACGACTTCCAGGATCAGGTGCAGGGTGCCGCCGGGGGCGAGGGCGGCCCGGTCGCGGCGGATGTGCTCCAGGTGGCCGCGGTCGACGGTGCCGGCCCAGTCGTGGGTGGTGTTGCGCCAGGTGGCCCTCGGGGTGTCCATCGCAGAAGTATGCGGCACCGTGATCGCGGACCGGGGACGGGCTTCGCCGCGTGCGTCCGGCGTGTCCCGGGGGAACGCCGGTGGGTGCCGCCGCCGGCACGCGGGCCCGCGGGGCGGTCCGGCGCTGTCAGTCGCCGCCGCCGCCCCCGCCGCCGCCGGCGTCGGTGCCGCCCGAGCCGCCGTCCGTGGTGTGGCCGCGGTCGTCGTCCAGCGCCTTGCCCATGCGGACCAGGGTGCGTCCGAGGCCGTCGGGGACGGAGCGGGGTCCGGGCGGCCCGCTCCTTGTGGAGGCGCGGACCAGGGCGGCCGCGCCGTGGAGCGCGAAGGCGGGGACGCGTCCCGTCGAGGCGGCGTCCGCGAGGCGTCGCCGCCCGGCGCGGGTGGGCCTGTGCCGCCGGGGGCCGAGCAGGCCCAGCGAGACGAGGCTCCGGACGACGTCGCCGGCCTCCGCGGAACGGCCGACAGCGTCGATCACCTGCCGCAGGGGCTTGCTCCGCGGGCAGGCGGTGACGACGGCCTCTTCCACCGGGTGCTCGCAGTGCCGGTCGCCAACGACCCGCAGACGGGCCGCCGCCAGGGACAGCGTCCCGCGCTCGACGAGGACCAGGACGGCGCTCTCCGCGACCCGCAGGACCCCGCCGGCGAGGCAGGCGTACTGGTACAGGTCCAGGTCCTCGCCCCCGGTGACGGCCCGTCCGCGTCCGGTCCTCCGTACCATCCCCGCGTCCCCCTCGCCTGCCGCCGCCCCGTGCCGCGCCTGCGGACCGCTCGGTCCGCGTGCCGGGCGCGACGGCCCGGCCGGGCCGCGGCGCGTGCCCCGTCCTCCGCGGACGGCATCCACTGTCGCCGATCGGCCTGCGGGTGTACAGCGTTCAGGTGCCCGCGGCAGGCGTGCGGGGAGCGGCTCCGCGCGGAGCGGAGGGCATGGCTCCGGGCAACTTCTCTCGGGCCGCTCTCCGTTCAGGTTCCGTCGTTCTTCGAGCATTCCTCGTTCGGGTGTGGCCATCGTGGTCGGGACGCGGGCTGCCCGCCTGCCGCCAGTCCGTCCTTGACCGTGCCGCGCGCCGCAACCGTCTGGAGAGCCATGTCCCGTCGTCTGTTCACCTCGGAGTCCGTGACCGAGGGCCACCCCGACAAGATCGCCGACCGGATCAGCGACACGATCCTCGACGCCATGCTCACGGAGGACCCGACCTCCCGGGTCGCCGTCGAGACGCTGATCACCACCGGGCAGGTGCACATCGCGGGCGAGGTCACCACCACGGCGTACGTCCCGATCGCCCAGCTCGTGCGCGACGCCGTCCTCGAGATCGGCTACGACTCGTCGAAGAAGGGCTTCGACGGCGCCTCCTGCGGCGTCTCGGTGTCCATCGGCGCCCAGTCCCCGGACATCGCGCAGGGCGTCGACACGGCGTACGAGAAGCGCGTCGAGGGTGGCTCCCCGCAGGACGGGGGCGACGAGCTCGACAAGCAGGGCGCGGGCGACCAGGGCCTGATGTTCGGGTACGCGTGCGACGAGACGCCCGAGCTGATGCCGCTGCCGATCCACCTGGCCCACCGGCTCTCCCGCCGGCTGTCCGAGGTCCGCAGGAACGGGACCATCCCCTACCTGCGCCCGGACGGCAAGACGCAGGTCACCATCGAGTACGACGGCGACACGGCGGTCCGCCTCGACACCGTCGTGGTGTCCTCGCAGCACGCGTCCGACATCGACCTGGACTCGCTGCTCGCGCCCGACATCCGCGAGTTCGTCGTCGAGCACGTGCTGAAGCAGCTGGCCGAGGACGGCATCAAGCTGGACACCGACGGCTACCGGCTGCTGGTCAACCCGACCGGGCGCTTCGAGATCGGCGGCCCGATGGGCGACGCCGGCCTCACCGGCCGCAAGATCATCATCGACACCTACGGCGGCATGGCCCGCCACGGCGGCGGCGCCTTCTCCGGCAAGGACCCGTCGAAGGTGGACCGCTCGGCCGCGTACGCCATGCGCTGGGTCGCCAAGAACGTCGTGGCGGCCGGTCTCGCGGCCCGCTGCGAGGTCCAGGTCGCCTACGCCATCGGCAAGGCGGAGCCGGTCGGTCTCTTCGTCGAGACCTTCGGAACCGCCACCACCGACGTCGAGAAGATCGAGCAGGCCATCTCCGAGGTCTTCGACCTCCGCCCGGCCGCGATCATCCGCGATCTCGACCTGCTCCGCCCGATCTACGCGCAGACCGCGGCCTACGGCCACTTCGGCCGCGAGCTCCCCGACTTCACCTGGGAGCGCACCGACCGCGCGCAGCAGCTCAGGGCGGCCGCGGGGCTCTGAGCCCCGACGGCTCCGGGCCGGGCGGGCAGGCTGCCCGCCCGGCCCGCAGGAGACAGCACCGGCGACCAGCGAACCCGAGGAGGAACCGTGAGCGTCGCGGCGCCCCGATCCACCGTCAGCGATCCTCCGGCCCGGCCCGGGACGCGGAACGCCGAGCACCTGCGCCCCGGCGCGGGCCGCTTCCCCGCGACGGGCCCGCCCGCGGTGAGCTTCTCGTTCGAGTTCTTCCCGCCGAGGACGGCCCAGGGCGAACGGACGCTGTGGGAGACGATCCGGCGCGTCGAACCGCTCGCACCCGACTTCGTGTCCGTCACGTACGGCGCCGGCGGGTCCTCACGGGACCGCACCGTGGAGGTCGCCAGGCGCCTGGTGAACGAGACGACGCTGCGTCCGGTCGCCCATCTGACCGCGGTAGGGCATTCGGTGGCCGAACTGCGCCACGTCATCGGGCAGTACGCGGACGCCGGTGTCCGCGACGTCCTGGTGCTCCGCGGCGACCCGCCCGGTGACCCGGGCGCGCCCTGGATCCCGCATCCGTCGGGGTTCACCCACGCGCACGAACTGGTGCGCCTGGTCAAGGAGACGGGAGGGTTCCGCGTCGGTGTGGCGGCCTTCCCGGAGCGGCACCCGCGCTCCCCCGACTGGGAGAGCGACATCCGGCACTTCGTGGCGAAGTGCCGGGCCGGCGCCGACTACGCGATCACCCAGATGTTCTTCCACGTCGAGGACTACCTGCGGCTGCGCGACCGGGTCGCCGCGGCCGGCTGCGACACCCCCGTCATCCCGGAGATCATGCCGGCCACCGACGTACGCCAGGTCGCCCGCTTCGCCGAACTGAGCGGCGCGGCCTTCCCGGCGCCGCTGGCCCGCCGGCTGGAGGCCGCTCGCGGGAACCCGGCGGAGGGGCACCGCATCGGCGTCGAGCACGCCACGTCGATGGCCGAGCGGCTGCTCGCCGAGGGAGCGCCGGGCCTGCACTACATCACCCTCAACCGGTCGGCGGCGACGCTCGACATCCACCGCAACGTCACCCATTCAAGGAGCACACAGCATGTCCTCGCAGTCCACCGCTGAGTTCACGGACTTCAGGGTCGCCGACCTCTCGCTTGCCGCTTTCGGCCGCAAGGAGATCACGCTTGCCGAGCACGAGATGCCCGGTCTGATGTCGATCCGTCACGAGTACGCGGCGGCGCAGCCGCTGGCGGGTGCGCGGATCACGGGTTCGCTGCACATGACGGTGCAGACGGCGGTGCTGATCGAGACCCTGGTGGCTCTCGGTGCGGACGTCCGCTGGGCGTCGTGCAACATCTATTCGACGCAGGACCATGCCGCGGCGGCGATCGCGGTGGGTCCGCAGGGCACGCCGGAGGAGCCGAAGGGTGTGCCGGTCTTCGCCTGGAAGGGCGAGACGCTGGAGGAGTACTGGTGGTGCACGGAGCAGGCGCTGACCTGGCCGGACACCGCTACGGGCGGTCCGAACATGATTCTGGACGACGGTGGTGACGCCACGCTGCTGGTGCACAAGGGTGTGGAGTTCGAGAAGGCGGGTGCGGCTCCGGATCCGTCGACGGCGGACAGTGAGGAGTACGGGCACATCCTGCGGCTGCTGAACCGGACGCTGGGTGAGAGCCCGCAGAAGTGGACGCAGCTGGCGTCGGAGATCCGGGGTGTGACGGAGGAGACGACGACGGGTGTCCACCGGCTGTACGAGATGCACCGCGAGGGCACGCTGCTGTTCCCGGCGATCAACGTCAACGACGCGGTCACGAAGTCGAAGTTCGACAACAAGTACGGCTGCCGGCACTCGCTGATCGACGGGATCAACCGGGCCACCGACGTCCTCATCGGCGGCAAGACCGCGGTCGTCTGCGGCTACGGCGACGTCGGGAAGGGCTGCGCGGAGTCCCTGCGGGGCCAGGGCGCCCGGGTGATCATCACGGAGATCGACCCGATCTGCGCGCTGCAGGCGGCGATGGACGGCTACCAGGTGACCACGCTGGACGAGGTCGTGGAGACGGCCGACATCTTCGTCACCACCACCGGCAACAAGGACATCATCATGGCCTCCGACATGGCCAGGATGAAGCACCAGGCCATCGTGGGGAACATCGGCCACTTCGACAACGAGATCGACATGGCCGGCCTCGCCCAGCTCCCCGGCATCGTCAAGGACGAGGTCAAGCCCCAGGTCCACACCTGGACGTTCCCCGACGGCAAGGTCCTCATCGTGCTCTCCGAGGGCCGCCTGCTCAACCTCGGCAACGCGACCGGCCACCCCTCCTTCGTCATGTCCAACTCCTTCGCGGACCAGACCCTGGCCCAGATCGAGCTGTTCACCAAGCCGCAGGAGTACCCCACCGACGTCTACGTGCTCCCCAAGCACCTCGACGAGAAGGTCGCCCGCCTCCACCTCGACTCCCTCGGCGTCAAACTCACCACCCTGCGCCCGGAGCAGGCGGAGTACATCGGTGTGAAGGTCGACGGCCCGTACAAGTCGGACCACTACCGCTACTGACCTCCGATCCCGGCCCCGGGCTGCGGACGCCCCGGCCCTCGACCGCTGCGCGAGCACAGGTCGAGGCCGGGACGGAACACTCGGTGTCGTGAGCCCCGCGGCGCACAGGGCCACCAGCCTTCGCGGGGCCCCGCCCGCCGGCGCCCCCGCCCCCGAGGGGTACCGGCGGGCATTCGCCGTGTCCGGCGGCGGACGGTTGCGGCCCGGGCGGTCCCGCTCGGGCCCGGCGCGGCCCGAGCGGGCGGCGCCGGTACGCGGGCGGCCCCGGTACGCGGAGAGGTCAGGCGGACGGCGCCGCCAGGTGCACCGCAGTGACCACCAGGCCGTCCGCCACGGTCCAGCGACCCGGGAAGCAGCCGTACGGGGAACCCGGTACGAGGAGCCGCGCGGTGAACGTGCCGCAGGTGCCGGCGGGCTCCGTCCGGAAGGTCAGCGACGCGTCCGCGAACGACAGCTTCCGCGGGAAGTGGGGGTGCCAGGCCTTGTAGACGGCCTCCTTTGCGCTGAAGAGCACCGTGTCCCAGCAGACGCCCGGCCGGTCCTGCGCCAGCCGTGCGAGGCACGCCCGTTCCGCGTCGTCGGCGATGTGTCCCAGCGCGCCCCCGGGCAGCGGCAGATGCCGTTCCGCATCGATGCCCAGAGCCGCGGTGCCGGTCGTGCGGGCGACCGCCGCGGCCCGGTACCCCTCGCAGTGGGTGATGCTGCCGACGACTCCGACGGGCCAGCGGGGCGCACCCGACGGCCCGGCCGGCAGGGGTGGCTCCGGCAGCCCCAGGGCGGCGAGGGCGGTCCGCGCGCAGCGCCTGGCCGTGGCGTACTCCCGGCGCCGGGCGGGCACGGAGCGGTGGACGCGTTCCTCCTCGCCGGGCAGGAGCTCTTCCGGGATGTCCGGGTCGCCGTGGGCGACGGCGGTGGCCACGCCCGGGGGGAGGAGACGTTCGATCAACGCCCCGCCCCGGCAGCGGTGGTGGACCCGCGGCGGTCCCTCGTGGCCTGGTCCGACGACGGCACCTCGACACCTCCTGGGGTACATACCGGTCCTGCGGGAACTGTAGGGCGGCGGCGCGCGGACCGAAGGGGTTCTCGACGCACTCTGGAGCCGCCCTCGAGCGACCGTCGTGACGGCAACAATGCTGTGCCACAACCGATATGAGGGAGCGTCAGACACTGGAAAGAACCGCTCCGCCGGTATATTTTCTCTCCGGGGACGCCTTGCGGCTCCGGGAGCGGAACGGGGAGGGGACGCTCGATGGACCCGGTGAACGAGGGGGGAGACGCTCGATGATCCTGGTGACCGGTGCGACGGGGACGGTGGGGCGCGAGGTCGTACGGCGGCTGCCCGAGGGCGTGCCCGCCCGCCTGCTGAGCCGCAACGCCGCGTCGGCCCCGGTCCGGCCGGCCCATGAGGCCGTCGTCGCCGACTACGGGGACGACGCCTCGCTCGGGCGCGCGCTGGCCGGCGTGCGGACGGCGCTCCTGGTGACCTGCCGGGTCGGCGAGCAGGACGACGTGCGCTTCCTGCGGGCCGCCCGCAGGGCGGGCGTGGAACGGGTGGTGAAGCTGTCGGCGGCGGCCGTGCTCGACCCGCTGGCCGACGACCTCATCACCCGCTGGCAGCGCGACAACGAGAAGGCGCTGCGGGACAGCGGCCTGGAGTGGACGCTGCTGCGACCGCGCTCGTTCATGAGCAACACGCTGTCGTGGGCGGCGTCCGTCCGCTCGGAGCGGGTGGTCAGGGCGCTGTACGGGACGTCGGCCAACGCCTGCGCCGATCCCCGGGACATCGCGGAGGTCGCCGTGCGGACGCTGACCGAAGGCGGGCACGCGGGCCGTTCCTACACGCTGACCGGACCGGCGGCCGTCACCCCCGTGGAGCAGGCGCACCATCTCGGCCAGGCGCTCGGCGTCACCCTGCGCTTCGAGGAGCTGACGCCCGAGAGGACGCTCGCGGCGCTGCGGACGCGCCACCCGGAGCCGGTGGCGCAGGCCCTCATGGCCTCCGCGCTCCGGCAGCGCGACGGGGCCAAGACCCAGGTCGTGGACGCGGTGCGCTCGGTGACCGGATCACCGGCGCGGCCGTTCCGGGTGTGGGCCGAGGACCACCGGGCGGCGTTCGGGCCGGAGCCGGCCGGGGCGGCGGCGGCGCACGGCGTGTGACGCGACGGGGGTGAGACGGGTCGGCTGACACGGGTGGGCTGACACGGAGCAGGTGACGCGGCCGGTGCCGGCGCGCGGGCGGTGCTCGCGGCGGGGGTGAAGGCCCCGCCCCGGATGCGGACCGCGCGCGGGGGCGGCGTTCGCGGGGCGCGGCGTTCGCGGGGTGCGGTCCGGGCGGTGCCGGGGACCGCGCACGTGGCCGGAACGCGTCGGCGTGCACGGGACGTCCCGGGCGCACCAGGGGAATCCCGGGGCTCTCCCGTCACTTCTCGTGCCGGGGTGCGGTGCCTCGCCCGCGTCCGGCGACGGGCGGCACCCGACGGCGGCCGGCAGCAGAATGCCGCCGGTGCGGGCGACGCACCGACGGCACACTGGGGCTGTCCGGTCAGCCGGTCTTCCTCCGGATGTACCGCTTCTTGCCCGCCTGGCCGCTCATGCTCTTCACCTTCATGCGGCCGTCCTCGTGCGCCTGCTGGGAGCGGGTCTGGTTCTGCTTGCGCTCCAGCGCCTCGCGGAACCGGTCGCGGGCGGACTTCTCCTCGGCGTTGTTCTCCGGCGTCTCCGCCATGTGCACCTCCTGTGTAGGGGGACGGTTCCAGCCTGGCCCACGGATGGGGTGCGGACGAGGCTGGATTTCGGACGCATCACGCGCCCGAAGGGCATGTGTACGGGTGCACCGGGCCGGATGCCCGGCTCCGCACCTCACGCCATGGGCGCGCGACGACGCCGTGCCCCGGTCGCGGGGACCGGGGCACGTCGTCGGGGCGGACCGCGCCCGGCCCGGAAGCCGTCACCCGGTCTTGCGCCGGAAGAACCGCTTCTGATCGGCGGCGCCACTCGCGTTCTTGACCTTCAGCCGGCCTTCCTCCTGAGCGGCACGCGCCTGCGAGTTGCGTGTCTTCTTCGCAAGGGCTTCCCGGAACCGGCGCTTGGCCGCATCCTCTTCGGCATGGTGCGCGGGGGGCGTGTCAGCCATGGCTGCCTCCTGGCGTTCGACGGTTGTTCCCGTACCCGGCCCAGGGCATCACCGGCTTCTGGAGAATCGCTCGAATCCGGCCCCAGTCCGCCTCGAGGCCGCCTGGGCCCCGCCCGGACGGCCGGCCGGGGCCGCCCCTCCCCCGGGCACCGCGGACGGGCCGGACGCGGGGCGCGGGGCGGGCTTCCCGGCGGGCCGCCGGCCGGGGCCGACGGGTCTGCCGTGCAACGGCTGGCCGGACCGATCGGCGCCGCGCGGCGCCGCCCGCTCGAAAACGGCTCAAGGGGCGCTGGAGAAACGATGGAAAATCTCTGGAGAAATGCATCGGCATGGAACGGAAAATGCTCGTTCCGGCCACCGTTCGGGTATCCGTCGGCCACGGCGACGTGATTCACCGCATCGCCCTTGAGAGGGAGTCGAGGGAAACCGGATTCGTCTTTCCGTAGCCTGTCCGGACGCCCATACTCGTGGGGCGTCATTGCGGTGCACCCTTCCCGTACGTGCGCCGTTCCCCCCTCTCACCTTGTACGTCAAAAGCTTTTGGAAGGGAGCCTCCATGACCGAGGCCTCTGAGCCGCACACGATTGCGGACAGGAAGGATGCGACAGCAGGACCCACCCCCCACCCACAGCGCTGGCTGATCCTGAGCGCGCTCTGTCTCGCCGTACTGCTGGTGCTGCTGGACAACACGGTGCTGACCGTGGCGATCCCGTCGATGACGGAGTCGCTCAACGCCTCGACCGCGTCGATCCAGTGGGTGATGAACGGCTACACGCTGGCGGTCGGCGGCCTGCTCATGACGACGGGCTCCCTGGCCGACCGGATCGGGCGCCGCAAGGCGCTCCTGATCGGCGTGGCGCTGTTCACGCTGTTCTCCGGAGTGGCCTCGATGGCCGACAGCCCGGCGCAGCTGATCGCCGGGCGCATCGGCATGGGTGTCGGCGCGGCGCTGCTGATGCCCAGCACCCTGGCCGTCCTCATGCAGGTGTTCCCCGAGAAGGAGCGGCCGAAGGCCATCGGCGTGTGGACCGCGGTGGGCGCGGTCGGCGTCGCCCTCGGGCCCGTGCTCGGCGGGTTCATGCTCAACCACTTCTGGTGGGGCTCGGTCCTGCTGATCAACGTGCCGGTCGGTCTGGCCGCGCTGATCACGATGATCGTCCTGGTCCCCGAGTCGCGTGATCCGCAGGTCCGGAAGATCGACGTGCCCGGTGTGGTGCTGTCCATCCTGATGAGCGTCGGCCTGGTGTACGCGATCATCTCGGTGCCGGAGCACGGCTGGAGCTCCGTCCACGTGGTGGTCCCGTTCACGGTCGGCGCGGTGTCGCTGGTGTCCTTCGCGTACTGGGAGCGCCGCTGCGCGGAACCGATGCTGGACGTCTCGCTGTTCAGGAACCCGGCGTTCAGCGGTGCCGTCAGCAGCACGGCGCTGACCTACGTCGCGCTGGCGGGCTCGCTGTTCCTGTTCACCCAGTACCTGCAGTTCGTGATGGACTACAGCCCGCTGGAGGCGGGGCTCGGTGTCGTGCCGATGGCGCTCGCGCTCATGATGGTGACCGCGTTCGGGCCGAAGCTCGCGGAGAAGATCGGCACTCCCGCCACGATGACCACCGGTCTGAGCCTGATGGGAGCCGGTCTGCTCATCCTGAGCATGCTGGACCGCGACTCCGGCTACGGCCTGGCCCTGGCCGGTCTCGCCGTGATGGGCGCCGGCGCCGGCATCGCCATGCCGACCGCGTCCAACGCCCTCGTGAGCTCCATCCCGGTGGAGCGCGCCGGAGTGGCGGGCGGACTCAACTCCACGATGCAGGAGTTCGGCAGCGCCTGCGGCATCGCGGTCATGGGCAGCTTCGCCGCCGCGCTGTTCGCCTCGCGTGTGCCGGACTCGATTCCCGAGGACGCGACGGACTCCGTCGGCGAGGCCCTGGGCGTGGCCGCCCGCGGCGACGACCCGGCGCTGCTCATCCAGCAGGTGGGCGAGGCGTTCGCCTCCGGCATCTCGGTGAGCATGCGCATCGGCGCGGCCCTGGCCATCGCGGCCGGTGTGCTGGCGTGGGCGCTGCTGCGCAGGAACTCGGTCCCGCCCGAGGAGGCCGCGCCGCAGGGGGACGAGGTCCCGGCGCAGGCGTCGGCGGCCGAGGCGGAGCGGAAGGACACCTCGGGGGTCTCCTGACCTCCTGTCACGCACCCCTGAACCGCGCCCGGGCGGCCTGCCGCCGCCCGGGCCGGCTCCGCGGCCCCGTGGCCGTGCGGCCGTTTCGAGCCGGGGACACACCGCCGCCCTCTTTCCGCGACGCCACAGCAGCGCGGAAGGAGGGCGGCGGTGCCGTTGTCCGGGAAAGGGGAGTCACGGCGCGGAACGGCGGAGGACGGCACGGGGCCGAAGGCTCGGGACCGTGGGCACGGCACGGGACGGCGCGGGAAACGAGAAGCGCTGGAGAAGCAGCTGAAATGTTTTCGAGAGATTCTTGATTTCAGGCCCCCGAACAGAGCAATATTGACGCCGGAGCGCGTCTGCTGTCACACTGTTCGAACAGGCGTGGTGTGCCTTCACGCAGATCGATGCGGACGCACCGCCGACATGACGAATAATTCTCTTCACGAGCCGTATTGCCCGAGGGCGATACGGCTCTCTTGTTTTTGCGAGTGCTCCGATCCCTGACCAGGAATCGACATTCCACCTTCCAGTGCCCGCCGTAGGGAAAAGTGACGGAGTCGAGTCGAATGACGGATGTGAACAGGCCCGGGAACGATGACCGCCTGCGTCGCGCGATGGCCGCGGTGCTGCAGCTTCAGCAGCGCAACGCCGAGCTGGAGGAGCAGCGCGTCGAACCGATCGCGATCGTGTCGATGGCCTGCCGTTTCCCCGGCGGGATCGCCAGCCCCGAGGAGTACTGGGATCTGCTGCACGAGGGGCGGGACGCCATCGGCGGCTTCCCGGCCCGCTGGGACGACCTGGACCTGTACGACCCGACGCCTCAGGTCCCCGGCAAGTCCTATGCCCGCGAGGGCGGTTTCATCGACGGCATCGAGGGCTTCGACGCCGAGTTCTTCGGTGTCCCGCCGCGTGAGGCGCAGTCGATGGACCCGCAGCAGCGGATCGTCCTGGAGACCGTGTGGGAGGCCCTGGAGCGGGCGGGCGTGCGCCCCGACACGCTGACCGGCAGCCGGACGGGCGTGTACCTCGGCGCGATGCGCGCGGACTACGCGGACGACCAGACCGGCTTGACCTACCTGGACGGCTACCAGGGCACCGGTGTCTCCAGCAGTGTCATCTCCGGCCGCGTCTCCTACGTCCTGGGGCTCCAGGGCCCGGCCGTGACCATCGACACCGCGTGCTCGTCGTCGCTGGTCGCCCTGCACTCCGCGGTGAGCGCGCTGCGGGGCGGCGAGTGCGACACCGCCCTCGCCGGCGGTGTCACCGTCATGAGCACCCCGGTGCTGTTCGTGGAGTCCAGTCAGTTCAAGGGCATGGCCGCCGACGGCCGTTGCAAGAGCTTCTCGGCGGGCGCCGACGGCGCCGGCTGGTCGGAGGGCGCGGGCGTCCTCCTGCTCAAGCGGCTCTCCGACGCGGAGCGCGACGGGGACCGTGTGCTGGCCGTGATCCGGGGCAGCGCCGTCAACCAGGACGGCCGCAGCCAGGGCCTGACCGTGCCGAACGGGCCGTCGCAGCAGCGCGTCGTCCAGGACGCGCTGACCGCTTCCCGGCTGTCCCCGGACGACATCGACGCCATCGAGGCCCACGGCACCGGCACCAGCCTCGGCGACCCCATCGAAGCCGGCGCCCTGGCGGAGGTCTTCGGGCCCACGCGTACGGCCGGCAACCCGCTGTATCTCGGCTCGTCCAAGTCGAACATCGGCCACGCCCAGGCGGCCGCCGGCGTCGCGGGCGTCATGAAGATCGTGCTGGCGCTCCAGCACGAGTCGCTGCCGAAGACCCTCCACGCCGACGAGCCCAGCCCGCACATCCAGTGGGCCGGTTCGGGTCTGGAGCTGCTTCAGGAGGCCCGGCCGTGGCAGCGCGGCGAGCGTGTCCGCCGTGCGGGCATCTCGTCGTTCGGCATCAGCGGCACGAACGCCCATGTGGTGATCGAGGAGGCGCCCGCGACGGAGCCTGCCGAGACGGCGGCCGAGGACACCGGCACCCCGGCCCGCACGCTGCCGGTGCTGGTGTCGGGGCGTACCGAGTCCGCGCTGCGGGAGCAGGCGGGCCGGTGGGCCGACTGGCTTCAGGCCCGGCCCGGGACCCCGCTCGCGGAGGTGGCCGCCACCGCGGCCCTGCACCGCACCCACTTCGACTCCCGCGCCGGCGTCCTCGCCGCATCCGCCGAAGAAGCCGTCGCCGGCCTGCGGGCCCTCGCAGAAGGCCAGGCGCACGAGAGTGTCGTCACCGGCACCGCGCAGCCCCACGGCAAGACCGTGTTCGTCTTCCCCGGCCAGGGCAGCCAGTGGACCGGCATGGGCCGCGACCTCCTCAACGAATCCCCCGTCTTCGCCGAAGCCATCGACGCCTGCGACACCGCCCTGCGACCCTTCACCGGCTGGTCCGTCCGCGACGTCCTCACCGGCAACGGCGGCGACCACCCGCCCCACGACCGCGTCGACGTCGTCCAACCCGCCCTCTTCGCCATGGGCATCGCCCTCTCCGCCCAATGGCGCTCCCTCGGCATCCACCCCGACGCCGTCATCGGCCACTCACAAGGCGAAGTCGTCGCCGCCGTCGTCGCCGGCGCCCTCACCCTCGACCAAGGCGCACAAATCGTCGCCCAACGCTCCCAAGCAGTCCTCACCTGCTCAGGCACCGGCGGCATGGCCCTCATCGAACGCCCCCACACCGACGTCACCAACCACATCGCCCCCTACGGCGACGCCCTCGCCATCGCCGCCATCAACACCACCACCTCCACCGTCGTCTCCGGCGAAACCCACGCCATCGACCACCTCGTCACCACCCTCACCAACGACGGCATCTACGCCCGCAAAGTCAACGTCGACTACGCCTCCCACCACCCCCACATGGACCCCCTCCTGCCCCAGCTCAAAGCAGGATTCACCAACATCACCCCCACCCACACCACCACCGCCTTCTACTCCACCGTCACCGGACAACCCACCCCCGGCACCCACCTCGACGCCGACTACTGGTGCCACAACCTCCGCCAACCCGTCCGCTTCGACCAAGCCCTCACCCACCTCCTCAACGACCACCACACCACCTACATCGAAATCAGCGCCCACCCCGTCCTCGCCATGCCCCTGACCAACGCCGCAACCGAACACGCAGGCACCGTCACCGGCACCCTCACCCGCAACCACGGCACCCTCCGACAAATCCTCACCAACCTCACCCTCCTCCACACCCACGGCCACCCCACCGACTGGACCCACACCCTCCCCACCACCACCCACACCCCCCTCCCCACCTACCCCTTCCAACACGAACGCTTCTGGCCGGACGATCTCGACGGCGGCGCCGACGTGACCGCGGCGGGGCTCTCGGCGGCGGGTCACCCGCTGCTCAAGGCGGGGGTGGACCTGCCGGACTCCGGCGGTGTGCTGCTGACCGGGCGGCTCGCCCGCGGCACCCAGCGGTGGATCGCCGACCACCGGGTGATGGGGTCGGTGCTGCTGCCGGGCACCGCCTTCGTGGAGCTGGCCCTGCGGGCCGGCGACCACGTCGGGTACGGGCATCTCGAAGAGCTCACGCTCCAGGTGCCGTTGCAGCTGCCCGAGCGCGGCGGTGTGCAGCTCCAGGTCGTCGTGGGCGAGGCCGACGAGAGCGGCCGGCGGGCCGTGAAGGTCTTCTCGCGGCCCGAGGACGCCGATCCGTCGGAGCAGTGGGCGTCCAACGCCACCGGCGTCCTGGCCCGTGAGCTGCCGGAGCCGGCGTTCGCGTCGGCCCAGTGGCCTCCGGCCGGGGCCGAGGCGGTCACGGTGGAGGGCTTCTACGACGAGGCGGCGCGCGGCGGGCTGGAGTACGGCCCGGCGTTCCAGGGCTTGTCGGCGGTGTGGCGGACGGACGGCGAGGTGTACGCCGACATCGAGCTGCCCGCCGACCAGCACGCGGAGGCGGCTCGCTTCGGCGTGCACCCCGCGCTGCTCGACGCGGTGCTGCACGCGGCCGGGTTCGGCCCGCTGACGGCCGAGCAGGGCCGGCCGTGGCTGCCGTTCGCCTGGTCCGGGGTGGCGCTGCACGCGGTGGGCGCCACCGCGGTGCGGGCGCGGATCTCGCCGCTGGGCGACGGTTCGGTGCGGGTGGAGCTGGCCGACAGGTCGGGCAGCCCGGTGGCGTCGATCAACACACTGACGGCACGTCAGATGACGGCGGGGCAGCTCGCCGATGCCGCCGCGGCGGGTTCGGGTCCGCTGTACCGGGTCGACTGGTCGCCCCTGCCGGGCGCCGGCACGGAAGGCACGGAAGGCTCCGCAGGCACCGCAGGCACCGAAGGCGGCGCCCGGTGCGCGGTGGTGGGGCGGGACGCCGGAAGCGTCGCCGCGTCGCTGCGGGCCGCGGGCTGGGAGTGCACCGAGTACGCGGACGTGGCCGCGCTGGCCGCGGGCGCACAGGAGACCGGCGGACTGCCCGAGGCAGTCTTCGCGCCGTTCCTGCCCGGCTCCGGGGGCGAGTTCACCCCCGAGGCCGTGCACACGGAGGTCGTCGAGGCGCTGGACCTGGTGAGCCGCTGGGCGGTGGACGAGCGGTTCGCCGCGTCCCGGCTGGTGCTGCTGACCCGGGGCGCTGTGGCCGCCGGCTCCGCGCCGCGGGACCTGGCCGCCGCGGCGGTGTGGGGCCTGGTGCGGTCCGCGCAGTCCGAGCACCCGGGCCGGTTCGCCCTGGTCGACCTGGACCCGGCCGAGGGTCCGGAGGACGCGGGGGCGTCCTGGCAGGCCCTCGGGTCGGCGCCGCTCGATGCCCGGGAGCAGCTGGCGCTGCGGGACGGCGGCTGGCTCGCTCCCCTGCTGGCGGCGGTGGCCCGTGAGCCGCTGACGCCGCCGCCCGGTGAGGCCGTGTGGCAGCTCGCGCCGGGCCGGGGCGGCCTGGCCGACCTGTCGCTGGTCCCGTTCCCGCAGGCCGCGGCGGAGCTGGCGGCCGGAGAGGTGCGGATCTCGGTCCGTGCGGCGGGCCTGAACTTCCGCGACGTGTTGATCGCGCTCGGTACGTACCCGGGCGAGGGGTACATCGGCAGCGAGGCCGCCGGTGTGGTCCTGGAGGTGGCCCCGGACGTGACCGGGCTGGCGCCGGGCGACCGGGTGCTCGGCATGGTGGACCGGTCGTTCGGGCCGGTGGCCGTCGCCGACGCGCGGATGGTCGTGCCGATGCCGCGGGGCTGGTCGTTCGAGCAGGCCGCCGCGGTGCCGATCGCGTACCTCACGGCGTACTACGGGCTGGTGGACCTCGCCGGGCTGCGGGCCGGCGAGAAGGTGCTGGTCCACGCGGCCGCGGGTGGTGTGGGCACCGCCGCCGTGCGAATCGCCCGGCACCTGGGCGCCGAGGTCTACGGCACCGCGTCGCCCGGCAAGCACGGCGCGCTGCGCGCCGCGGGCTTCGACGACGCGCATCTGGCGTCGTCGCGGGACCTGGAGTTCGAGGACGCGTTCCTGCGGGCCACCGGCGGCGAGGGCGTGGACGTCGTCCTGGACTCGCTGGCCGGTGACTTCGTGGACGCGTCGCTGCGGCTGCTGCCGCGCGGCGGCCGGTTCGTCGAGATGGGCAAGAGCGACATCCGTGACGCCGACGAGGTGGCGCGGGACGTGCCCGGGGTCTCCTACCGGGCGTTCGACCTGATCGAGGCGGGCCCGCAGCGGCTCGGCGAGATGCTCGCCGAGGTCGTGGGCCTGCTCGCGGACGGCGGGCTGGACCATCTGCCGGTGCGCTCGCTGAGCCTGCTGGAGGCCCCCGAGGCGTTCCGGCTGCTGGCGCAGGCGCAGCAGGTCGGCAAGATCGTGCTGACCGTGCCCCGCTCGTTCGACCCCGACGGCACGGTGCTCCTCACCGGCGCCACCGGTGCCATCGGCACCCTGGTGGCCCGGCATCTGGTGACCCGGCACGGTGTCCGGCGTCTTCTGCTGACCAGCCGCAGCGGCCGCGAGGCGGCCGGGGCGCCGGAGCTGCTCGCCGAACTGGCCGAGCTCGGCGCCGAGGCGGACCTGGTGGCCTGCGACACGGCCGACCGGGACGGCCTCGCGGCGCTGCTGGCCGGGATCGACGCGGCGCACCCGCTGACGGGTGTGGTGCACTCGGCCGGTGTGCTCGACGACTGCGTGCTGGACGCGCTGACCCCGGAGCGGGTCGCGCGGGTCATGCGGCCGAAGGTGGACGCGGCCTGGAACCTGCACGAGCTGACCCGGGACGCGGACCTCGCGGCCTTCGTGCTCTTCTCGTCGATGGCGGGCACCGTGGGCTCCGCGGGACAGGCCAACTACGCGGCGGCCAACGTCTTCCTGGACGCCCTCGCCCAGCACCGCGCGGCGTCGGGGCTGCCCGGGCACTCGCTGGCCTGGGGGCCGTGGGACCTCAGGGACAGCAGCGCGATGATGCGGGACGTCGGCGAGAGCGACCTCGCCCGGATCGCGCGGACGGGCCTGGTGCTGCTGCCCGCCGAGGACGGTCTGGCCATGTTCGACGCGGCCCTCGCCGGGTCCGAGGCCGCGACCGTGCCGGTGCAGTGGGACTTCCGGCAGCTGAAGGCCCGTGCCGCCGCCGGTGATCTGCCGCCGGTGCTGCGGGGCCTGGCCGGCACCGTGCGCCGTACCGCCGCGGGCGGTCCCGTCGCGGGCGGCGACTCGGCGCTGCGCGGACGGCTCGCCGCGCTCTCCGCCGCGGACGCGGAGCGGATGCTGGTCGGCCTGGTGTGCGAGCACGCCGCCGCGGTGCTCGGGCACACGGGTGCGCACGCGGTGCGGGAGGACTCGGCGTTCAAGGTCCTCGGCTTCGACTCGCTGACGGCGGTGGACCTCCGCAACCGGCTGGGTGTGGCCACGGGTCTGAACCTCTCCGCCACCCTGGTCTTCGACTACCCGACGCCGCGGGTGCTCGCCCGGTACCTGGCCGACGAGCTGATCGGCGTGCGCGACGAGGCGCCCGCCCCGGTGGGGGTGTCCGGCGCGGCCGCGGACGAGGACGATCCGGTCGTGATCGTCGGCATGGCCTGCCGCTACCCGGGCGGCATCACCGACCCGGACGGTCTGTGGGACCTGGTCGCCGAGGGCGGCGACGGCATCGGCGCGTTCCCCGTGGACCGGGACTGGGCGCCGGGCGACGGCGACTACGTCCGCGAGGGCGGGTTCGTGGCCGGAGCCGCGGAGTTCGACGCGGCGTTCTTCGGGATCAGCGCGCGCGAGGCGCTGGCCATGGATCCGCAGCAGCGGCTGCTGCTGGAGACGACCTGGCAGACCCTGGAGCGGGCCGGCATCGAGCCGGGCACGCTGCGCGGGACGTCCGTGGGCGTGTTCGTCGGCGGTGCGTCGACGGGCTACGGCACGGAGGCGGACCTGCGGCGGGCCGGCGTCGAGGGCCACATGATGACCGGTGTCTCCAGCAGTGTGATGTCCGGTCGCCTCGCCTACGTCTTCGGGCTGGAGGGCCCGGCGGTGACGGTGGACACGGCGTGCTCGTCGTCCCTGGTCGCCCTGCACCTGGCGGCGCAGGCGGTGCGCTCGGGCGAGTGCTCGCTGGCGCTGGCCGGCGGTGTGCAGGTGATGGTGACGCCGTCGGTGTTCGACGAGTTCGACAAGCAGAAGGGGCTGGCGCCGAACGCGCGCTGCAAGCCGTACGCGGACGCGGCCGACGGCACCGGGTTCTCCGAGGGCGTGGGCATGCTGCTGGTGGAGCGCCTGTCGCAGGCGCGGCGCAAGGGCCATCCGGTGCTCGCCGTGGTGCGCGGCACCGCCGTCAACTCCGACGGCGCGTCCAACGGTCTGACCGCCCCCAACGGGCCGTCGCAGCAGCGCGTCATCCGCCAGGCCCTGGCCGGTGCCGGGCTCGCCCCGGGCGACGTGGACGTCGTGGAGGGCCACGGCACCGGCACCCGGCTGGGCGACCCGATCGAGGCGCAGGCGCTGTTCGCGGCCTACGGCCGGGAGCGGCCCGAGGACCGCCCGCTGTACCTGGGGTCGATCAAGTCCAACATCGGTCACACCCAGTCCGCCGCCGGTGTCGCGGGCATCATCAAGATGGTGCAGGCGATGCGGCACGGCATCCTGCCGCGGACGCTGCACGTGGACCGGCCGAGTTCGCACGTCAACTGGTCGTCGGGTGCGATCCGGCTGCTCACCGAGGCGCTGCCGTGGGAGAACGGGGACCGTCCGCGGCGTGCCGCGGTGTCCTCGTTCGGGGTGAGCGGCACCAACGCGCACGTCGTGCTGGAGCAGGCGCCGCCCGCGCCGGCGCCCGCGCCGGAGGCGGCCGCCCCGTGCGGCGTCCTGCCGTGGGTGCTGTCGGCCCGGTCGGCCGAGGCGCTGCGGGCGCAGACGGAGCGGCTTCTCGCGTACGTGGACGGCAACGGCGAGGTGCCGGCGGCCCGGATCGCGGGCGCGCTGGCGGGCGGCCGGGCCGTGTTCGAGCACCGGGCGGTCGTGGTCGGCGCGGACCGGGCCGAGCTGCGGGAGCGGCTGGCGGCGCTGGCGGCGGGGGAGCCCGCCGCCGGGGTCGTGCAGGGCATGGCGACGGTGCCGGACCGGACCGTGTTCGTCTTCTCAGGCCAGGGCAGCCAGTGGCACGGCATGGGCCGGGAGCTGCTGGAGCGCAGCCCGGCGTTCGCCGAGACCGCCGCCGCCTGCGACGCGGCGTTCGCGCCGGTGACCGGCTGGTCGGTCGTCGAGCTGCTGCGCGGCGACCTGCCGGCCGACGCGTACCCGCTGGAGCGCATCGACATCGCGCAGCCGGCGCTGTTCACCATGTTCGTGTCGCTGGCGGCCGTCTGGCGCGAGCTGGGCGTGGAGCCGGACGCGGTGGTCGGGCACAGCCAGGGCGAGGTGGCCGCCGCCGTCGTGGCGGGGGCGCTCACCCTCCAGGAGGGGGCGCGCGTCATCGCGCTGCGCAGCCAGGCGCTGCACCGGGACGGCGGCGGCGGCGAGATGGCCTTCGTCGAACTGCCGCAGGCGGAGCTCCGCGAGCGGATCGCGCCGTACGGCGAGCGGATCGCCGTGGCCGCGGTGAACACCCCGCGGTCGGTGACGGTGTCCGGTGACACCGACGCGATCGTCGACCTGCTGATCGAGCTGGACGACGACGACATCGTCTGCGGCCGGCTCAACGCCTCGTGCGCCTCGCACAGCCGCCACATGGACCCGCTGCTGCCCGCGCTCCAGGAGCAGCTGGCCGATCTGGAGCCGCGGGACACCTCGGTCGCGTTCTACTCCGCGGTGACCGGTGAGCCGATCGCCACGAGCGGGCTGGACGCCGCCTACTGGTCCCGGAACCTGCGCCAGACCGTGCGGTTCGAGGACGCGACGCGGTCGCTGCTCGCCGACGGGTACGGGCTGTTCCTGGAGGTGTCCCCGCACCCGGCCCTGATCATGGGGGTGCAGGACACGGTGCAGGACGCCGGGGCGGACGCCGTCGCGGTGGGGACGCTGCGGCGCGGCGAGGGCGGGCCGGAGCGGTTCGTGCTGTCGCTGGCGGAGGCGTTCGCCGCGGGTGTCGGCGTCGACTGGGCCGCGACGGCTCCGGCCGCCGGACACGCGGAGCTGCCGACCTACCCGTTCCAGCGCCAGCGGTACTGGCTGCCGCCGAAGCCGGCGGTGCGGGACGCGGGCGCGGTCGGCCTGGGGGCCGTCGGCCACCCGCTGCTGGCCGCCGAGGTGACGTCGCCGCGCTCCGGTTCGGTGGTGCTCACCGGCAGGCTGTCCGCGGCCGGTCAGCCGTGGCTGGGCGAGCGGCGGGTCCACGGGCGGCCGGTGCTGCCGGACGCCGCGTTCCTGGAACTGGCCGCCCGGGCCGGTGACCGGGTCGGCCTCGACCTGGTCGAGGAGCTGGCGCTGCACGAGGCGCTGGTGCTGCCCGACGGTGCGGGCGCTCCGGGTGACGGGGTGCATCTGCACGTGGTCGTCGGCGAGGAGGCTCCGGCCGGCGGCCGTCCGGTCGACGTGTACTCGCGGGCCGAGGGCGCGGCCGAGGACGCGTGGGTCCACCACGCCTCGGGGTCGCTCGCCCGGTCGGCGGGCGCGCCCGCCGACGGCACGGCCGCCTGGCCGCCGCCGGAGGCGCTTCCCGTCGACGTGGACGAGTGGTACGGGGCTGCGGCGGCCGGCGGGCTGGAGCTCGGCGGCGGCCTGCTGTCCGTGCGGGCCGCGTGGCGGCGCGGCGAGGAGCTGTTCGCCGAGGCCGAACTCGCGCAGGAACTGCACGCGGACGCGGCCGCGTTCGTGCTGCATCCGGCGCTGCTGGAGGCGGTGCTGCACCTGCCGTGGCACCGGGAGGCCGCCGACGGGCCGCGGGGGGTCGCGCGGGTGCGCGGCGTCGCGGTGCACGCCCGGGGCGCGACGGTGGTCCGGGTGCGGATCGCCCCGGCGGCCGCGGGGTCGGCGGAGGTCGCCGTCGAGGTGGCCGACGCGTCGGGCCGTCCGGTCGCCTCGGTCGCGGGCCTGGAGTCCCGGGAGTTCGCCGCGGACCTGCTCGCGGGCGGGGCGTCGCAGGGCGGCGCGCTGCACCGCGTGGAGTGGACGGCCGTGCCGGCCGCCGCGGCGGGTGAGCCCGCCGGGTGCGCGGTCGTGGGCCCGGACGCCGCCTTCGTGTCGTCCGCACTGGACGGCGCGGGCTGGTCGGTGCTGCACGCCGGCGCGCTGGAGGAGCTCGCCGGGGCGGACGACGTGCCGCCGGTGGTGTTCGTGCCGGTGCCGGTGGACGCCGGCGCCGACGCGGCCGCCGAGACGCGGCGGGTGACGGCGTCGGTCCTGGCGGTGGTCCGGGAGTGGCTGGCCGGGGAGCGGTTCGCCGCGTCCCGTCTGGTCGTCGTGACCCGCGGCGGCGTCGACGCGGGCGCCGGTGCGCCGGACCCGGCCGCGGCGTCGGTGTGGGGTCTGGTCAGGTCGGCGCAGACCGAGCACCCGGGGCGTCTGGTGCTGCTGGACCTGCCCGGTGACGGGGCTCGGGACGGTGACGGGGCGGCGCGGCCGCTGCCGGCCGGTCTGCCGTTCGACACGGAGCCGCAGTTCGCGCTGCGGGCCGGCGAGGTGCTCGTGCCGCGGCTCGCGCCGGTGTCCGGCGCGGAACCGGCCGGGGACAGACCCGCGTTCGACCCGGACGGGACGGTGCTGGTCACCGGCGGCACCGGCACGCTCGGTGCGCTGGTGGCCCGGCACCTGGTGACGGCGCACGGGGTGCGGCATCTGCTGCTCACCAGCCGGCGGGGCCCGGACGCGCCCGCCGCACGGCTGCTGAGCGACGAGCTGGCCGGACTCGGCGCCGAGGTGCGGGTCGTGGCCTGCGACGTGGCGGACCGGGACGCTCTCGCCGGGCTGCTGGACGGGATCGACCCGGCGCACCCGCTGACGGGTGTGATGCACCTGGCGGGCGCGCTGGACGACACGGTCGTGGAGTCGCTGACGCCGGAGCGCCTGGACGCCGTGCTGCGGCCGAAGGCGGACGGTGCCTGGCATCTGCACGAGCTGACCCGCACGCTGCCGCTGGCGGCGTTCGTGCTGTTCTCGTCGATGGCGGGCACGCTCGGCGCGGCCGGCCAGGCCAACTACGCGGCCGCGAACGTGTTCCTGGAGGCGCTCGCCGCGCGGCGGCGCTCCGAGGGACTGCCCGCGCACGCGCTGGGCTGGGGCTTCTGGCAGGAGGCCAGTGAGCTGACGGCGCAGCTGGGCGAGCGGGATCTGGCCCGGATGGCGAAGGCCGGCATCCTGCCGCTCGTCTCCGAGCGGGGTCTGGCGCTGCTGGACGCGGCGATGGCCGGGACGGAGGCGGTGCTGCTGCCCACCCGGTGGGAGCGGCGCCGTCTGCGGGAGCTGGCCGCGGCGGGTGCGCTGCCGCCGGTGCTGCGGGCGCTGGCCGGGACGGTGGTGCGGCGTACGGCCGCGTCCGCGCCGGCCGGTGGTGCGGGTTCGGCGCTGCTGGACCGGCTCGCCGGGCTCTCCCGCAAGGAGGCCGAGGCCGTGCTGGCGGAGCTGGTCCGCTCGCACGCGACGGCCGTGCTGGGCGGGCAGTCGGCCGCGGTGGAGGAGAACCGGGCGTTCAAGGACGTCGGTTTCGACTCGCTGACGTCGGTGGAGCTGCGCAACCGGCTCGCGACGGCGACCGGGCTGACGCTGCCGTCGACGGTGGTCTTCGACCATCCGACCCCCGTCGCGCTCGCCGCCTACCTGTACTCCGAGGTGAACGGCGTGCGCTCGCGGATCGCGGCCCCGGTGGCGGTCTCGGCCGCGGCGGACGACGACCCGGTCGTGATCGTCGGCATGGCCTGCCGCTACCCGGGCGGGATCACCGGCCCGGACGCGCTGTGGGACCTGGTGGCCGAGGGCCGGGACGCCATCGGCTCCATGCCCGAGGACCGCGGCTGGGACCTGGAGGCCCTGTACGACCCGGACCCGGCGAACCCGGGCACGTCGTACACGCGTGAGGGCGGATTCCTGTACGGCGCCGCGGAGTTCGACCCGGCGTTCTTCGGGATCAGTCCGCGTGAGGCGCTGGCGATGGACCCGCAGCAGCGGCTGCTGCTGGAGACGGCGTGGGAGACGCTGGAGCAGGGCGGCATCGACCCGGCGTCCCTGAGGGGTTCGCAGACCGGTGTGTTCGTCGGCAGCATCAGCCAGGACTACGTGTCCGGGGTGGCGCGGGCGTCGGACGAGGTGCAGGGCCACCTGATGACCGGCAACACGAGCAGCGTCGTGTCGGGCAGGGTGTCGTACGCCCTCGGCTTCGAGGGTCCGGCGGTGACGGTGGACACGGCGTGCTCGTCGTCGCTGGTCGCCCTGCACCTGGCGGCGCAGGCGGTGCGCTCGGGCGAGTGCTCGCTGGCGCTGGCCGGCGGCGTGACCGTGATGGCGACGCCGAGCACGTTCGTCGGGTTCTCCCGGCAGCGGGGGCTGGCGCCGGACGCGCGCTGCAAGGCGTTCGCCGACGCGGCCGACGGCACCGGGTTCTCCGAGGGCGTGGGCATGCTGCTCGTCGAGCGGCTGTCCGACGCGCGGCGGCTCGGGCACGAGGTGCTGGCCGTGGTGCGCGGCACCGCCGTCAACCAGGACGGCGCGTCCAACGGCCTGACGGCCCCCAACGGGCCGTCGCAGCAGCGCGTCATCCAGCAGGCGCTGGCCAACGCGCGGCTGACGCCGCGTGACGTGGACGTCGTGGAGGCGCACGGCACCGGCACCCGGCTCGGCGACCCGATCGAGGCGCAGGCGCTGCTGGCGACCTACGGCCAGGACCGGTCCGCCGGCGAGCCGCTGTACCTGGGGTCGGTCAAGTCCAACATCGGCCACACGCAGGCCGCGGCCGGTGTCGCCGGTGTCATCAAGATGGTGCAGGCCATGCGGCACGGCGTGCTGCCGCGGACGCTGCACGTCGACCGGCCCACGACGGAGGTCGACTGGTCGGCGGGCCGGGTGGCCCTGCTGACGGAGTCCCGGCAGTGGGCGGACACCGAGCGCGCACGGCGTGCCGCGGTGTCGTCGTTCGGGATCAGCGGGACGAACGCGCACGTGGTGCTGGAACAGGCCCCCGCACCCGAGGAATCACCTCAGGAACCCCAGGAACCGGGCACACCGCTGGCGGTCATCCCCTGGACCGTCTCCGGCAAGACCGAACAGGCACTGCGCGACCAGGCCACCCGCCTCGCCGCCCACGTCCGCGCCCACCCCGACACCGACCCCCACGACATCGCCCTCTCCCTCGCCACCACCCGCACCCACTTCGACCACCGCGCCGTCGCCACCGGCACCACCACCGACGAACTCCTCACCGCCCTCGACGCACTCACCCACCACACCACCTCACCCCACCTCACCACCGGCACCCCCACCACCGGCACCGGCACCCTCGCCATCGTCTTCCCCGGCCAGGGCACCCAGCGACCCGGCATGGGACACGAACTCGCCACCCACCACCCCGTCTACAAAAACACCCTCGACACCATCCGCACCCACCTCGACCCCCTCCTCGACCAACCCCTCGACACCATCCTCACCAGCGACGACATCCACCAGACCCAGAACACCCAACCCGCCCTCTTCGCCCACCAGGTCGCCCTCTACCGACTCACCGAATCCCTCGGCATCACCCCCGACCACCTCATCGGCCACTCCATCGGCGAAATCACCGCCGCCCACATCGCCGGCATCCTCACCCTCCCCGACGCCTGCACCCTCGTCGCCGCACGAGCCCGACTCATGCAGACCGCCCCCCAGGGCGGCGCCATGGTCGCCCTCCAGGCAACCGAGGAAGAAGTCCTCCCCCACCTCGAAAACCACACCGACCACGTCTCCATCGCCGCCCTCAACGGACCCGAATCCACCGTCATCGCCGGCGACGACGAAACCGTCGAAACCATCACCCGCCACTTCGAGGACCAAGGCCGCAAAACCAAGTGGCTCAACGTCTCCCACGCCTTCCACTCACCCCACATGGACACCATCCTCGACGCATTCCACGCCACCGCCGAAACCCTCACCTACCACCCACCCACCATCCCCCTCATCTCCAACCTCACCGGCCAGATCGCCGACGACACCATCCGCACCCCCCACTACTGGACCCAGCACATCCGCCGAACCGTCCGCTTCGCCCACGGCATCACCACCCTCCACACCCTCGGCACCACCACCTACCTCGAACTCGGCACCGACGGCACCGCCGCCGCCATGACCACCAACACCCTCCCCACCGACACCCACGCCCACGTCCTCACCGCACTCCGCAAAGACCGCCCCGAAACCACCACACTCACCCAGACACTCGCCCAACTCCACACCCACGGCCACCCCATCGACTGGACCACCCTCCTCACCCCCAGCCACCCCACCACCACCCCCCTCCCCACCTACGCCTTCCAGCACCAGCGCTACTGGGCAGCCGGAACGGGTGCGGCGGGCGGGGCGGATCTCGCCGGGGCGGGTCTGGCCGAGGCGGGGCATCCGCTGCTCGCGGCCAGGGTGGAACTGCCCGGCGACGGGGGCACGGTGCTGACCGGGCGGCTGTCGCTGCGCACCCACCCCTGGCTCGCCGACCACGCGGTGCTGGGGTCGGTGCTGTTCCCGGGCACCGGCTTCGTCGAACTGGCCGTGCGGGCCGGGGACGTGGTCGGCTGCGGCCACGTCGAGGAGCTGACGCTCCAGGCGCCGCTGGTGCTGACGGAGCACGGTGCGGCGGATCTGCGGCTGACGGCGGGCGCCGCGGACGAGCGCGGCCGCCGGCGGCTGACCGTGCACTCGCGGTCCGGCGACGGGCCGTGGACGCAGCACGCCGAGGCGACGCTGGCCGTCGCCGCGCCGGAGCCGCCCGTCGCGCCCGACTGGTCGGTGTGGCCTCCCGAGGCCGCGCAGCCGGTCGGCATCGACGGGTTCTACGAGCACTCGGCCGAGGCGGGCTTCGCGTACGGCCCGGTGTTCCAGGGGCTGCGCGCGGTCTGGCGGGAGGGCGACAGCGTCCTGGTGGACGTCGCGCTGCCGGAGGAGCAGCAGGAGCACGCGGGCGCGTTCGGGCTGCACCCGGCGCTGCTCGACGCCGGTCTGCACGCGGTCGGCCTGACCAAGGCGATGGGCGATCAGGCGATGCTGCCGTTCGCCTGGAACGGGCTGACGCTGCACGCCGTGGGCGCCGGTGCGCTGCGGCTGCGGCTGACCCCGACGGGCGCGGAGGGCACGGTGTCGGTGGACATCGCCGATGTCGCCGGCCGTCCCGTCGCCCGTATCGAGGAGCTGGTGCTGCGGCCGGTCAGCCGTGAGCAGCTGGCCGTCCGGCCGGCCGCCCGCGACGACTCGCTGTTCCGGCTGGACTGGCGGCCCGCCGAGCGGACCGAGCCGGCCGCGGACGCGTCGTACGTGTTCGTCGGCGACGCGGTGGACGGCGAGCGCTCCTTCCCGGACCTGGCCGCGCTGGGCGCGGCGGTCGCCGGCGGGGAGCCGGTGCCGGAGCTGGTGTTCACGGCGCTGGAGCCGGGCGGGCCGGGCGACACGGCCGCCGCGGTCCGGGAGGCGACGGGCCGGGCGCTCGCCCTGGCCCAGCAGTGGCTCGCCGACGAGCGGCTGGCGCAGGCCAGGCTCGTGGTGACGACGCGCGGTGCGGTGTCGACCGCGCCGGACGGGGACGTCGCTGATCTGGCCGGAGCCGCCGTGTGGGGTCTGCTGCGCTCGGCGCAGTCGGAGAACCCGGGCCGCGTCGGGCTGCTCGACACCGACGGGGCCGGCGGCCCCGGCGGTGTGCCGGCGGCCGCGGTGGCGGCGGCCATGCGCGAGGACGAGACGCAGCTCGCGGTGCGCGACGGCGGGCTGCTGGTGCCGCGCGTCGTCCGGGCCGGTACGGGTGAGCCGTCCGGGGCGGACGAGCCGCTGTCCGCGGACGGCACCGTCCTGATCACCGGCGGCACGGGCGTGCTCGGCGGTGAACTGGCCAGGCATCTGGTCGTGGAGCGGGGCGTGCGGCACCTGGTGCTGGCGTCGCGGAGCGGCCCGGCGGCGAACGGCGCGGCGGAGCTGGCGGCGGAGCTGACCGGGCTCGGCGCGACGGTGCGCGTCGAGGCGTGCGACGCCGCGGACGGCGAGGCGCTCGCCGCGCTTCTCGCCGGGATCGGCGCGGAGCACCCGCTGACCGGTGTGGTCCACGTCGCCGGTGTGATCGACGACGGTGTGCTGACGTCGCTCAGCCCCGAGCGGGTGGAGCGCGTGCTGCGGCCGAAGGTCGACGCCGCCTGGCACCTGCACCGGCTCACGGCCGGCACGGAGCTGGAGATGTTCGTGCTGTTCTCCTCCGCGGCCGGTGTGATCGGTGCGCCCGGTCAGGGCAACTACGCGGCGGCCAACGCGTTCCTGGACGCGCTGGCCCAGCACCGCAGGGCCGCCGGGCTGCCCGGCCGGTCCCTCGCGTGGGGTGCCTGGGCCCAGGCCAGCGGGATGACGTCGGAGCTGAGCGACACCGACCGGTCCCGTATGGCGCGCGGGGGCATGACGGCGCTGGAGACGGCGGAGGGCATGGCCCTGTTCGACGCGGCCGGGCGGAGCGCACACGCCGTGCTGCTGCCGATGCGTCTGAAGGTGACCCAGGGCGGCGCCGCGGTGCCGGCCCTGTTCCGGTCGCTGGTTCCGGCGGTGCGGCGCTCCGCCGCGGCGGCGGGCGGTGCGTCCTTCGGGCCGGACCTGCTCCAGCGGCTGCTCACGCTCGAACCGAAGGACCAGCGGCAGACGCTGCTGACGGTGGTGCGCGAGGAGGTGGCGGCCGTGCTCGGCCACGCCTCCGCCAGTGCGCTGCAGGCCGATCCGTCCTTCGCCGAGCTGGGCTTCGACTCGCTGATCGCGGTCGAGCTGCGCAACCGGCTGGGTGAGATCACCGGCCTGAAGCTGCCCACGACGCTGGTGTTCGACTACCCGAACCCGGCGCTGCTCGCGGAGTACCTGGGGCAGCAGATCCTCCCGGAGCCGGAGTCGGCTGCCGACCGGCTGTTCCAGCAGATCGACGGCCTGGAGCGGTTGCTGTCCGAGCTCTCCCCGGAGCAGGACGACGTCGACCGGGTGCGGGACCGGCTGCGGGCGGTGCTCGCCAAGCACACCGGGGGCGCGGGCACGCAGGGGGCTCCGGCCATCGAGGACACCCTGCTGTCCGCTTCGGACGACGAGCTCTTCGACTACTTCGACCGGGACCTCGGCATCTGAGCCGTTCCCCTCGCCCCACGGCCCGCGCGAGCGCGCGGGCCGTGGGGCGGCCTTCCGGCACAGCGCCGGCCAACCACTTCGTCAACGCGTCAGCACTACGCAGAACTCAGCGAGGGCCCCATGTCTAACGAGGACAAGTTCCGTCAATACCTGGCGCGTGCCGCGGGCGAGCTGCAGCAGGCTCGCGACAAGCTGCAGCAGGTCCAGGACGCGGCGCACGAGCCGATCGCCATCGTCGGCATGGCCTGCCGGTACCCGGGCGGTGTCCGCGGGCCGCAGGACCTGTGGGACCTGGTCGCGGAGGGCCGGGACGAGATGTCGGCGTTCCCCGAGGACCGCGGCTGGGACCTGGAGGCCCTGTACGACCCCGATCCGGACCGGCCGGGCACGTCGTACACGAACGTGGGCGGATTCCTGTACGGCGCCGCGGACTTCGACCCGGCGTTCTTCGGGATCAGCCCGCGTGAGGCGCTGGCGATGGACCCGCAGCAGCGGCTGCTGCTGGAGGCGGCGTGGGAGGCCGTGGAGTCGGCGGGGATCGACCCGGTCGCCCTGCGGGGTTCGCAGACCGGCGTGTTCGCGGGGCTGATGTACCACGACCACGTGGCCCGGCTGCGGGACGTGCCGGAGGACCTGGAGGGGTTCATCGGCAACGGCAACGCGGGCAGTGTCACCTCGGGCCGGGTCGCGTACACCATGGGCCTGGAGGGTCCGGCGGTGACGGTGGACACGGCGTGCTCGTCGTCGCTGGTCGCCCTGCACTGGGCGGTCCAGGCGCTGCGCACGGGCCAGTGCCGGTACGCCCTGGCGGGCGGGGTGACGGTGATGGCGACGCCGGGCACGTTCGTGGAGTTCTCCCGGCAGCGGGGGCTGGCGGCCGACGGCCGGTGCAAGCCGTTCGCGGAGGCGGCCGACGGCACGGGCTGGTCGGAGGGTGTGGGCATGCTGCTCGTCGAGCGGCTGTCCGACGCGCGGCGGCTCGGGCACGAGGTGCTGGCCGTGGTGCGCGGCACCGCGATCAACCAGGACGGCGCGTCCAACGGCATGACGGCCCCCAACGGGCCGTCGCAGCAGCGCGTCATCCAGCAGGCGCTGGCCGACGCGCGGCTGACGCCGCGTGACGTGGACGCGGTGGAGGCGCACGGCACCGGCACCACCCTGGGCGACCCGATCGAGGCGCAGGCGCTGCTGGCGACCTACGGCCAGGACCGGACCGGCGGCCGGCCGCTGTACCTGGGGTCGATCAAGTCCAACATCGGCCACACGCAGGCCGCGGCCGGTGTCGCCGGTGTCATCAAGATGGTGCAGGCCATGCGGCACGGCGTGCTGCCGCAGACACTGCACGTCGACGCGCCGACCTCGCACGTCGACTGGTCGGCCGGCGAGGTCCGGCTCCTGACGGAGCGGCGCGCCTGGGAGGGGGAGGGGCCGCGCAGGGCGGGTGTCTCGTCGTTCGGCGTGAGCGGGACGAACGCGCACGTGGTGCTGGAACAGGCACCCGCGCCCGAGACCCCCGAGGAATCAACCCAGGAACCGGGCACACCGCTGGCGGTCATCCCCTGGACCGTCTCCGGCAAGACCGAACAGGCACTGCGCGACCAGGCCACCCGCCTCGCCGCCCACGTCCGCGCCCACCCCGACACCGACCCCCACGACATCGCCCTCTCCCTCGCCACCACCCGCACCCACTTCGACCACCGCGCCGTCGCCACCGGCACCACCACCGACGAACTCCTCACCGCCCTCGACGCACTCACCCACCACACCACCTCACCCCACCTCACCACCGGCACCCCCACCACCGGCACCGGCACCCTCGCCATCGTCTTCCCCGGCCAGGGCACCCAGCGACCCGGCATGGGACACGAACTCGCCACCCACCACCCCGTCTACAAAAACACCCTCGACACCATCCGCACCCACCTCGACCCCCTCCTCGACCAACCCCTCGACACCATCCTCACCAGCGACGACATCCACCAGACCCAGAACACCCAACCCGCCCTCTTCGCCCACCAGGTCGCCCTCTACCGACTCACCGAATCCCTCGGCATCACCCCCGACCACCTCATCGGCCACTCCATCGGCGAAATCACCGCCGCCCACATCGCCGGCATCCTCACCCTCCCCGACGCCTGCACCCTCGTCGCCGCACGAGCCCGACTCATGCAGACCGCCCCCCAGGGCGGCGCCATGGTCGCCCTCCAGGCAACCGAGGAAGAAGTCCTCCCCCACCTCGAAAACCACACCGACCACGTCTCCATCGCCGCCCTCAACGGACCCGAATCCACCGTCATCGCCGGCGACGACGAAACCGTCGAAACCATCACCCGCCACTTCGAGGACCAAGGCCGCAAAACCAAGTGGCTCAACGTCTCCCACGCCTTCCACTCACCCCACATGGACACCATCCTCGACGCATTCCACGCCACCGCCGAAACCCTCACCTACCACCCACCCACCATCCCCCTCATCTCCAACCTCACCGGCCAGATCGCCGACGACACCATCCGCACCCCCCACTACTGGACCCAGCACATCCGCCGAACCGTCCGCTTCGCCCACGGCATCACCACCCTCCACACCCTCGGCACCACCACCTACCTCGAACTCGGCACCGACGGCACCGCCGCCGCCATGACCACCAACACCCTCCCCACCGACACCCACGCCCACGTCCTCACCGCACTCCGCAAAGACCGCCCCGAAACCACCACACTCACCCAGACACTCGCCCAACTCCACACCCACGGCCACCCCATCGACTGGACCACCCTCCTCACCCCCAGCCACCCCACCACCACCCCCCTCCCCACCTACGCCTTCCAGCACCAGCGCTACTGGCTGCCCGCGACCTCGGGCGGGGGCACGGAGACCGACATCGCGGCGGCCGGGCTCACGCCGGCCGGGCACCCGTGGCTGACCGCGCTGGCGACGCTGCCGGACGGTGAGGGTCATCTGCTCAGCGGGCGGGTGTCGCCGCGTGCGCACTCCTGGCTGGCCGACCACGCCGTGTTCGGCGCGGCGATGGTGCCCGGCAGCGGTCTGGTGGACGTGGCGCTGGCGGCCGCACGGGCCGTGGGAGCCGCGCGGGTGCGGGAGCTGACGCTGGCGAAGCCGCTGGTGCTGAGCGCCGGCTCGGCGGTGCGGCTGCAGGTGCGGGTCGAGGGACCCGACGGGCAGGGGCACCGTTCGCTCGCCGTCTACAGCCAGTTCGAGGACACCGCGGACCCGGGCGCATGGAACCTGAACGCGACCGGTGAGCTGGCGGACTCCCCGGCTGCCGGCGCGCAGGCGTCCGAGCTGTCGGCCTGGCCGGTCCCGGACACCGAGGCGGTCGTCCTGGACGGCTTCTACGAGGGGCTCGAGGCGCAGGGGTTCACGTACGGGCCGGCGTTCCGCGCCCTGCGGGAGCTGCGGACCCGGGGCCGTGTGGCGTACGGGCAGGTGGTGCTGCCGGAGCCGGCCGGAACGGCCGACGGCTACGGCGTGCACCCGGCGCTGCTGGACAGCGCGCTGCACGTGCTCGCGGGCATCACATCGGCCGAGGACCGGCCGGAGGACGCCGACACGGTGATCCTGCCGTTCGCCTGGTCGGACGTGGAGGTGTTCGCGACCGGCGGCACCGAGCTGCGGGTGCGGATCGAGCTGCTGGAGCCCGAAGGGGGCACCCCGGTGGCGTCGGTGCTGGTCACGGACGCCGAGGGGGCGCCGGTCCTGCGGGCCGGCGGCCTGCGGATGCAGCGGGCGACGGCGGAGCAGCTGCGGGCCGCGCAGCGCGCCGACGCGGAGCACCTGTACCGCCTGGACTTCCGGCCGGTGGCCGCCGACCCGTCCGCCCCGTACGACGGGGAGGGGCTGGTGGTGCTGGGCGCCGGCGCCGTCGCCGAGGCGCTCGGCGCCGAGGCCGTCGGCGACCTGGACGCCGCCGGCACGCCGCGCCGTCTCGTGGTGGACCTGACCGGGTCCGGCGGGTCCGGCCCGTCCGCCGCGTCCGCGCTCGGCGCGGCGGAGCAGGCGCTGGCGCTGGTGCAGCGGGTGACCGCCGAGGAGCGGTTCGCCGGCACCGAGGTGGTGTGGGTGACGCGCGACGCGGTGGCTGCCGGACCCGGGGACGGCGCGGGCGCTGCCGGCGACGCCTCGGTGTGGGGGCTGGTGCGCACCGCCCGGGTGGAGCACCCGGAGCCGGTGCTGCGCCTGGTCGACGTGGGCGCGCAGCCGTGGGAGCCCGCGGCGCTGCGGGCCGCGCTGGCCGTGTCCGGGGAGCCCGAGCTGGTGCTGCGCGACGGCGAGGTGCGCGCGCCGCGCCTGGTGCGGGCCCCGGCGGACGCCGCGGCGGCGCCGCGCCCGCTGGACCCGGAGGGCACGGTGCTCATCACCGGCGGCACCGGTGAGCTGGGCCGGGCCGTCGCCGAGCGGCTGGTCCGCGAACACGGTGTGCGCCACCTGGTGCTGACCGGCCGGCGCGGTCCCGAGGCGCCCGGCGCGGACGCGGTGGCCGCCGCCCTGGAGGCGGCGGGCGCGGCCGAGGTGCGGATCGTCGCCTGCGACGTGGCGGTGCGCGAGCAGGTCGCGGCCGTCCTCGCCGACGTGCCCGCCGGCCGCCCGTGGACGGCCGTGCTGCACCTGGCCGGAGTGATCGACGACGGGCTGGTCGCGGGGCAGAGCGCCGAGCGGCTGGCGACCGTGTTCGCCCCCAAGGTCGAAGGGGCGGTGCATCTGCACGAGCTGACGGCGGACCTGGATCTCGCCGCGTTCGTGCTCTTCTCCTCGGCGGCGGGCACCCTCGGCTCGCCGGGGCAGAGCAACTACGGTGCGGCCAACGCCGTGCTGGACGCCCTCGCGGCGTACCGCCGGCACCGGGGGCTGCCCGCGGTGAGCCTTTCGTGGGGCATGTGGGCCCAGAGCGGGACCGGCATGACCGCGCATCTCGGCGAGGCGGAGCTGGCCCGGATGCGCCGCCAGGGCGCGCACGCGCTGACCGCGGACGAGGGCCTGGCCCTGCTGGACGCGGCGCTGGCGCGCCCGGAGGCGCACCTGGTGCCGGTGAAGTTCGACCTCGCGGCTCTTCAGCGGGGCGCGGGCGCGGGCGTGCCCGCGCTGCTGCGGGCCCTGGTGCGTCCGCGGCCCGAACTGCGGCAGGCCGCGCGGGCGGCGGGCGGCGGCGTGTCGCTGCGCGACCGGCTGGCGGGTGCCGCCGAGGCGGACCGTGAGGAGCTGCTGACCGGGATCGTGCGGGGCGAGGTCGCCGTCGTGGTGGGCGTGTCCGGCGCGGGCGACGTCGGCGCCGACCAGGAACTGCGGGACCTGGGCATCGACTCGCTGATGGCGGTGGAGCTGCGCAAGCGGCTGTCGGAGCTGACGGGCGCGGCGCTCCCCGCCGACCTGGCGTTCAGCCACCCCGCGCCGCGGGCCATCGCGCGCTTCCTGCTCGCGGAGGTCTTCACCGGCCTGGGCGAGGCCGCCGCCGTGTCCTCGCCGGCGGCGCAGGGGCCCGAACTGCCCGCCCTGGTGCGGGCGGAGGGCGTCAGCGTCTACCCGGCGACGCACGGCCAGCGCCGCCTGTGGTTCATGGAGCACCTGCACCCGGGGTCCGCGCAGTACAACGCCGTGTGCCGGCAGCGCACCGAGCGCCCCGTGGACCTGGACGTCCTGGCGCGCGCCCTGGAGTGGGTGGCGGACCGTCACGAGTCGCTGCGCACCACACTGCGGGTGCAGGACGGCGAGGTCGTGCAGGTCGTGCACGCGGCCGCGCCGGTCCCGCTGGTGCACGAGGACCTGTCGGGTGCCGACGGGGCGGCGGTCGAGGCGCGGCTGCGCCGGGAGGAGCTGGCGCCGTTCACGGTGGACGGCGGTGCGCTGGTGCGGGGCCTGGTCCTCGACCTGCCCGGCGGCGGCCAGCTGCTGTGCTTCGTGCTGCACCACTCGATCACGGACGGCTGGTCCTCCGGGGGCATCTTCCTGCACGACCTGTACGAGGCCTACCACGCGCTGCGCGACGGCCGGGAGCCGGAGCGGCCGCCGGTCGACCACCAGCTGGGCGACTACGCGCTGTGGGAGGACCGCTGGGTGCGCGAGGGCCGGTTCGGTCCCGCGCTGGAGTTCTTCGGCGGGGAGCTGGCGGGTGTGCCGCGGCTGGAGTTCCCGTCCGGCGCCCCGGAGGCGGCGGACGGCGGTCCGGACGGCGACGCCGTGTACTTCACCGTGCCCGCCGGCCTGCGGGACGGCGTGGAGCGCCTGGCGGCCGACGCCTCCGTCACCACCTACACGGTGCTCGTCACCGCGTACGCGGTCCTGCTGAGGCGCTACTGCGACCAGGAGGACTTCGCGGTCGGCACGCTGTGGGGCAACCGGCAGGTGCCGGGCGCGGCGAACATCGCCGGCTTCCTGGCGAACACCCTTCCGCTGCGCTGCGACCTGACGGGCGACCCGTCGTTCACCGGGCTGCTGGCCGCCATGCGTCCGCGGGTGCTGGGGGTGCTGGAGAACCAGAGCGTGCCGCTGACGGAGATCGTGCGGACGGCGGCGAGCGAGCGCACCGGTGAGGAGAACCCCTTCTTCCGTGCCGCGTTCAACTACCTCGGTGCGGCGGGTCCCGCCCTCGGCACGGGCGAGGACGCCTGGACGCCGCTGGGCACGGGCAGCGCGCTCGGCAACGTCCGGGGCGCCGCCAAGTTCGAGCTGGGTCTGACGCTGGTCTCCGACGAGTCGGGGCTGCGGGGCGAGCTGGAGTTCCAGTCGCACGTCCTGGACCGGGGCGCGGCCGAGCGGCTGGCGGAGAACTTCACCGAACTGCTCGCCTCGGTCGTCCGCGATCCCTCGACCGTGCTCAGCCGGCTGGGGGTGCTCGGCGGGACCGAGCGCGCGTGGCTGGCCGCGCAGTCCGGGACCGTGGCCGCCGGGCTGGAGGACCCGCGGACCGCGCTGGAGCGGGTCTGGGAGCAGGCCGCCGCGACCCCCGGCGAGGTGGCCCTGGTCCACGGCGGGCACCGGCTGACCTACCGGGAGCTGACGGTGGCGGCGGGTGCCGTCGCCCGGATGCTCGCGGAGCGGGGTGTGGGCCCGGACTCGCTGGTCGGCGTGCACGCGCCGCGGTCGGCGGCGTTCGTGGTGATGGCCCTGGGCACCTGGCTGGCCGGCGGCGCGTACGTGCCGCTCGACCCCGCCTACCCGGCGTCCCGTATCGGGCACGTCGTCGACGACAGCGGGCTCACGACCGTGCTGACCACTCCCGACGGCGCGTTCGCCGCCGGGAGCGGCGACGTCGAGGTCCTCCCCGTGGACGTGTTCGCGCTGCCGGCGGCGGACGGCCCGGAGCCGTTCGTGCCGCCGGGCCTGTCGGACCTGGCGTACGTCATCTACACCTCCGGTTCCACGGGCAAGCCGAAGGGGGTGATGCTGGAGCACGCCCAGTTCGCCAACTTCTGCACGGCGATGGACCACCGGGTGGGCGGCGGGGACGGTGACACCTGGCTGGCCGTCACCAGCCCGTCGTTCGACATCTCGACGGTCGAACTGCTGTGGACGCTGACGCGCGGTTACCGCGTGATCGTGGCCGACGGCACCGTCGCCGACTGGGGCAGCTACCGCGAACTGTCCCCGACCCACCTCCAGTGCACTCCGTCGCTGGCCCGCATGCTGCTGGCCGACCGCGACGGCCGGGCGCTGCTCGGCGGGCTGCGGCGGATGCTGGTCGGCGGCGAGGCCCTGGACCGTTCGCTGGCCAAGAAGCTGCTGCGCCGCTGCGGCGGCGGGATCACCAACATGTACGGGCCCACCGAGACGACCGTCTGGTCCTCGTCCTGGACGCTCGAACCGGGCGAGGTGTCGCTCGGCCGGCCCCTGCACGGGAACAGCCTGTACGTCCTGGACGCCGCCGGGCAGCAGGTGTCGCGCGGCACGCGCGGTGAGCTGTGGATCGGCGGCCACGGTGTGGCACGCGGGTACCTGGGGCGGCCGGAGCTGACCGGCGAGCGGTTCCTCGACGACCCGCACAGCGCCGTGCCGGGTGCGCGGATGTACCGCACCGGCGACATCGTCCGCTACCGGCCCGACGGCACCCTGGAGTTCTGCGGGCGCACCGACGCCCAGGTCAAGCTGCGCGGCCACCGCGTCGAACTCGGCGAGATCGAGTCGGTCGCGGGAGACCACCCGGCGGTCCTGGAGTGCGCCGCGATCGTCCGCGAGGACACCCCGGGCGACCCGGTGCTGTTCCTCTACTGGACGCCCGCATCGGACAGCGCCGACGTCTCCGCGCTGCGCGGCCACCTGGCCGCCCGGCTGCCCGCGTACATGGTCCCGTCCCGGCTGGTGCGCATGGCGGAACTGCCGCACACGCCCAACGAGAAGACCGACCGCAACGCCCTGCGGGCGCTCGCCGCGCCCGCGCCCGAGACGGCGGCCGCGGCGGCCGGCGACGGCCCCGCCACGGCGGCGCACGTGCCCGGCCCGGCGGACCCGGCGCAGCCGGTGGAGGACGTCGTCGCCCGCGCCTGGCAGGCCGCGCTCGGTGTGCCCCGCATCGACCGGGACACCGGGTTCTTCGAGCTGGGCGGCACCTCCATGACCGCGCTCAAGGCGCACCAGGAGATCTGCGCGGAGCTGGGCCGCGAGTTCCCGCTGGCCACCGTGTTCCGCCACCCGACCGTCCGCCGGCTGGCCGCGCACCTCAGCGGCACGGCCACGCCCACCGGCCCGGCCGCCCGCACGGCGCGGCAGGCGTCCGGTGACCCGGCGGACGAGGCGATCGCCGTCGTCGGCCTGGCCTGCCGTCTGCCGGGGGCGCCCGACATCGACTCGTTCTGGCAGGCGCTGCGGGAGGGCCGGGAGCTGATCAGCCGGTTCACCGAGGAGGAGCTGCGCGAGGCCGGGGTGCCCGAGGCGCTGCTCACCCATCCCTCGTACGTCCGGGCCAAGGGGTACGTCGAGGACGTGGACCGGTTCGACGCCGGGTTCTTCGGCTACTCGCGCACCGAGGCCGAGGCGATGGACCCGCAGCACCGGCTCTTCCTCGAAGTCGCCTGGGAGGGTCTGGAGAACGCGGGCATCGTGCCGCAGGAGTTCGACGGTCCGATCGCCGTGTACGGCGGTTCCGGGTCCGGCGGCTACCAGCAGCACGAGATCAGCGACCTGTCGTCCTTCTTCCGCAACATGGTCGGCACGAAGGGCGACTTCCTGGCGCCGCGCGTCGCGCACAAGCTCAACCTGCGCGGACCGGCGCTGAACGTGCAGACCGCCTGCTCCACCGGTCTGGTCGCCACCCACCTGGCGCGCGAGAGCCTGCTGCGCGGGGAGTCCGACATCGCGCTGGTCGGCGCGTCGTCGGTGTCCGTGCCGCTGAAGAACGGCTACCCGTACCAGGAGGGCATGGTCGTCTCGCCGGACGGCAGCTGCCGGGCCTTCGACGCGGACGGCGCCGGCACGGTCTTCGGCGACGGCGTCGGCGTGGTCGTGCTGCGCCGGCTCTCCGACGCGCTCGCCGCGGGCGACACCGTCTACGCGGTGGTGCGCGGCAGCGCCATCAACAACGACGGTTCCGACAAGGTCGGGTTCACCGCGCCGAGTGTGGCCGGGCAGGCGCAGGTCATCGCCACGGCGCAGAGCGCGGCGGGCGTCAGCGCGGACACGGTCGGCCTCGTCGAGGCGCACGGCACCGGCACCGCGCTCGGCGACCCGATCGAGGTCCAGGCGCTCCAGGAGGTGTTCCGCGGCGGTGAGCGCGAGGAGCCGTGCGCGCTGGGCTCGGTGAAGACGAACATCGGCCACACCGACACCACCGCCGGAGTCGCCGGACTCATCAAGACGGTCCTCAGCCTGCACCACCGGGAGCTCGTGCCGACCCTGCACTTCAAGCGGCCCAACCCGGACATGGACCTCGACCCGGACCTGTTCTACGTCAACACCGAGACCAAGGAGTGGGTGGCGGACGGGCCGCGCCGGGCGGGCGTCTCGTCGTTCGGCATCGGCGGCACCAACGCCCACGTGGTCCTGGAGGAGGCCCCCGTGCCGGCCGCGGACGATTCCGCGGACGGCACGGGCGGCACGGACAGCGCGGTGCCCGTCGTGCTCTCCGCCCGCAGCACGGCGGCGCTGCGGGCGCAGGCCGCCCGCTGGGCGGACTGGCTCGGCGCCCACCCCGAGGTGCCGCTGCGCCGGGTCGCGGTGTCGGCGGCCACCCGCCGCGAGCACTTCCCGGTGCGGGCCGCGGTGACCGCGGCGACGCCGGAGCAGGCGGGCGAGGCGCTGCGCGCCCTGGCCGAGCGGCGTTCGCACCCGGCGCTGGCGGAGGGCACGGCGGCGGACCGCCGCGTCGTCTTCGTCTTCCCCGGGCAGGACACCGAGTGGGCCGGCATGGGCCGTGAACTGCTGGAGCAGTCCGAGGTGTTCGCCGACGCGGTCGCCGACTGCGACGCCGCGTTCGCCCCGTTCACCGGCCGCTCGATGGCGGCGCTGCTGAGGGAGGGGGACGCCGCCGAGTGGTCGGACCTCTCCGTCGTCCAGCCGCTGCGCTTCACGATGTACGTGGCGCTGGCCGCCGTGTGGCGCTCGCTCGGTGTGGAGCCGGCCGCGGTGGTCGGCCACTCGCAGGGCGAGGCCGCGGCCGCGGTGGTCGCGGGCGCCCTGACGCTGGAGGAGGGCGCCCGGGTCATCGCCGCGCGGTCCGCCGCCATGCAGCGGCAGTCCGGCGGCGGCCGGATGGGCGTCGTGGAGCTGCCGGTGGCCGAGGCGCAGACCTGGGTCGCGCAGTACGACGGCCGGGTGTGGGTCGCCGCGGTGAACACACCGCACTCGGTGACCGTGTCGGGTGACGCGGACGCCGTGGACGACCTGCTGTTCCGCCTCGACGACGAGGACATCGCCTGCGGGCCGCTGGAGGCCACGATGGCGGCCCACAGCCACCACGTGGACGCGGTCCTGCCCGCCCTGGCGGAGGAGCTGGCCGGTCTGCGGCCGCGCGCCGGGACCGTCGCGCTGTACTCGACCGTCACCGGCGGCCCGGTGCGCGGCGAGGAGCTGGACGCGGCGTACTGGTGCCGCAACCTGCGGGAGACCGCCCGCCTCGACCTGGCGCAGCGGGAACTGCTGTCGGCGGGCTTCGACGTGTTCGTCGAGGTGAGCCCGCACCCGGTGCTGCTGATGCCGCTGACCGACGGGGCGCTGTACGCCGGGTACGACCGGACGGTCGCGGTGCCGACCCTCCAGCGCGACCAGGGGAGCCTGGCGCAGGTGCTGAGCGCCGCCGGCCGGCTGCACGTGCACGGCGGCCGGGTCGACTGGGCGCGGGCCCTGGGCGGCGCCCCCGCGGTGCCGCTTCCGACGTACGCGTTCCAGCGCGAGCGCTACTGGGCGGAGCCGGAGACCGTGCCGGAGCGGACCGTGCCGGCCGCGACCGACGCGTTCTGGCAGGCCGTCGACGACGGCGGGGCCGACCGGGTCGCGCGGATGCTGGGCGCGCCGGAGGAGCTGCGGGCGGGCATCGCCCGGCTGCTGCCGCTGCTGTCGGCGTGGCAGGACGAGCAGAAGGGCCGCACCGCCATCGCCTCGTGGCTGTACGACGAGGTGTGGCGGCCCGCCGGGCCGGCCGCGACGCGGCCGGTGGACGGCGACTGGGCCCTGGTGTCCGGCCCCGAGGACGCGGACCGCGCGTACGCCGAGCCGGTGGAACGGGAGCTGCGCCGCGCGGGGGCCGTCGTGCACCGCGTCGACGGCACAGCGGACCGGGCCGGCCTGGCCGCGGCGGTGAAGGCGCTGCCGGACGGGCTGCGCGGTGTGGTGACCCTCGCGGGTCTGGACGGCACGCCGGACGCCCAGGGGGTGACCGGGGGGCTGCGTCAGGTGCTGGCGCTGGTGCAGGCCGTCGGGGACGCCGGCCGGGACGTCCCGGTGTGGGCGCTGACGTCGGGCTCGGTGAGCGTCGACGGTGCCGAACCGCTGACGGACCCGCACGGGGCCCTGGTCCGCGGTCTGGGCCGGGTCGTGGCCCTGGAGCAGCCCCTGCGGTGGGGCGGCAGCGTCGACGTGCCCGCGGTGCCGCACCCCGAGTGGGCGGCGCAGTTCGTGGGCGTCCTGGGCGCCGGCGACCACGAGGACGAGACGGCGCTGCGGCCCGGCGGGCGGTTCGTGCGCCGTATGGTGCGCACCGCCCCGCGGCCCGCGGAGGCGGCCTGGTCGACCTCCGGCACCGCGCTCGTCACCGGCGGCACCGGCGGGCTCGGCCGGCACCTGGCCCGCTGGCTGGCGGACCGGGGCGCGAGCCGGATCGTGCTGGCGTCGCGGACGGTGCGGGAGAGCGAGGAGCTGACGGCCGTGTGCGCCGAACTCGCCGCGCGGGGCACCGAGGTGGTGCTCGTGCCGTGCGACGTCGCCGACCGCGCGCAGGTCGAGAAGGTGGTGGCCGCCGCGGACACGCCCGAGGCGCCGCTGCGCACGGTGGCGCATCTGGCGGGTGTCACCCTCTTCGCCCCGCTGGACGCGGTCGTGGAGGAGGACCTCGGTGCGCAGGTCGCCGCGAAGGCGCACGGCGCACGGCTGCTGCACGAGGTGCTCGGCGACCGGGAGCTGGACGCGTTCGTCCTGTACGGCAGCGGCGCGAGCCTGTGGGGCAGCGGCCTCCAGGCGGTGTACGCCGCGGCGAACACGGCGCTCGACGTGCTCGCCCGCGAGCGGCGGCTGGCCTCTCTGCCCGCGACGGTGCTGCACTGGGGCCGCTGGGCGGGCGGCGGCATACTCGGCGCCGACGAGCAGCGGAGTGTCGAGGCGCGCGGTCTGCTGGGCATGGAGCCGGGCCGGGCGCTGCACGCGCTGGGCACGGCCCTGGACGCCGGGCTGACGGCGCTGGGCGTGGCCGACATCGACTGGGGCCGGTTCGCCCCGGCGTACAGCGCGTCCCGGCCGCGTCCGCTGATCGGCGGCATCGAGGAGGCGCGCACGGCGCTCGCCTCGGCCGACGCGCCGCTCGACGAGGGGGCCGGCGACGAACTGCGCGCGGCGCTGGCCGGCATGGACCGCGGCGAGCGGCTGCGGACCCTGACCGGGCTGGTCAGGGCCGAGGTGGCGCAGGTGCTCAGCCTGGAGACGGAGGCGCTCGACGTCGAACAGCCGCTGCTCCAGATCGGGTTCGACTCGCTGATGGCGGTCACGGTGCGCGGCGCGCTGGCCCGGCTCACCGGGCTGCCGCTCACCACGGCCGTCTTCGCGCAGCACCCGACCTGCGCGGCGCTCGCCCGTCACCTCCTCGGCGAAATGGCCGGCGGCGGACAGCAGTCGGGCGGGGAGCGGGCGGAGAATCCGTGGCTGCGGGTGCTGAAGCCCGCGGCGCGGCCCCGGGCCCGCGTCGTGTGCCTGCCCGGCATGGGCGGCACGGCAGGCGGCTACGTCTCGCTGATCCCCGCGCTGCCCGAGGGCGTCGAACTGCTCGGTGTGCAGCTGCCGGGCCGCGAGGCCCGCACCGGCGAGCCGCCGCTGACGGACATGATGGCGATGGCCGACGAGGTCGCCGGGGCGCTCGGCGACCGCTGCGACGTGCCGCTGGTCCTGTTCGGGCACAGCCAGGGCGCCTGGCTGGCCTGGGAGGTGGCGCACCGGCTCGGGCAGCGGCCCGGCGAGCCGCGGCTGTCCCTGGTGGTGGCGTGCGCGCAGACGCCGTACGCCGAGGTGTCCGATTTCGTGCGCGGCGCCGGCGAGGCCGCCGGCCGGGAGGGCGCCTCGGCGGCGGAGATCGCCGCGGCGCTCGACGGGCTGCTGCCCCGGCAGATCCTCGACAACGAGGAACTGCTCGTCGAGTACGCCGGGCGGCTGCACGCCGACACCGAGCTGGCGGCCAGTCACCGCAGCGCGCTCACCGGCCTGGAGCGGGAGGCGCTGAGGGTCCCGGTGTTCGCGGTCGCGGCCGCCGACGACCCGGTGGCGGCGCCCGAGGCGATGGAGGCGTGGCGCGAGCTGTCCCTCGGGGCGTTCACGCTGCGCACCATCCCCGGTTCGCACGCGGCGCCGCTGGAGAACGCCGAGGCGATGGTGGCCGAGCTGCTGGCCGCGGTCCCGGGGCACGGCGTCTGATCCGTGCCCGACCCGCCCGGGCCGCGCGGGCGGCCGGGACGCGGCGGTGAGGGCTCCCGGGGACCGTCCGACGGTCCCCGGGGACGTCCTCGCCGCCGCGTCCCGGTCCGCGGCTCCGGTCGCAGTCGAGTACCGCGCGGAGCGGAGTCCACTCCGCGTCAAGTGCGCCGTGGTGCCCTTGGGCAGGTGGTTCCACGGCCCTTGATGTCGACGGTTCCCGGCAGCGACCAGCACAGATCCTGGCCGACGCGACCAAAAGGTGTCACATGGGTGTTTACGCAACGGAGTCAGCGGCCGCGGACCTCGCGGAGTTCCTGCGGGCCGCGGTGGCGGAGCTGCTCGGCACGCCGGCGGACGCGGTCGACGTGTCCGTCGCGCTGCGCGACCTGGGCGTCGACTCGTCCGGGGTGACGCGGCTGGCCGGGCTGGTGTCCGAACGCCTCGGCCGGACGGTGCCCGCCTGGCTGCTGTGGCAGCACCCGACCGTGGCGGAGCTGGCCTCGGCGCTGGCCGGCGGGCCGGCCACGGGCGGGTCCGGCGCGGCCGGACGGAGCCCGTCGGCGGTCGCCGCCGACGAGCCGATCGCCCTCGTCGGCCTCGGCTGCCGCCTGCCGGGCGGCATCGAGACGCCGCAGGCCCTGTGGGAGGCGCTGCTCGCCGGCCGGGACGCCGTCACGGAGGTGCCCGCGGACCGCTGGAACGCCGACGAGTGGTTCGACGACGACCCGCGGACGCCGGGCACGATGTCCACGCGCCGGGGCGGCTTCCTCGACGACGTGGCCGGCTTCGACGCCGCCTTCTTCGGGATCTCGCCCGCCGAGGCGGCCCGGATGGACCCGCAGCAGCGCATCGCGCTGGAGGTCGCGTGGGCCGCGCTGGAGGACGCCAGGATCGTTCCCGGCACCCTGGCCGGCAGCCGCGCCGGGGTGTTCCTCGGCACGATGTGGCAGGAGTACCACCTGGCGACCGGCGCCGGACCCGAGACGATCGGTTCGCACTCGGCCGTCGGCTGGGACACGTCGATCGTGCCCGCCCGCATCGCGTACGCGCTCGGCCTCGAGGGGCCGGCGTTCTCGGTCGGCTCGGCGTGCAGCTCGTCGCTGGCGGCGGTGCACATGGCCGCGCACAGCCTGCGCCGCGGAGAGTCCGACCTCGCGCTGGCGGGCGGGGTCAGCCTGATGCTGTCCCCGCACACCACGGTCGCGATGACGAAGTTCGGCGGCATGAGCCCCGCGGGCCAGTGCCGCGCCTTCGACGCGGACGCCGCGGGCTACGTGCGCGGCGAGGGCTGCGGCGTGGTCGTGCTGCGCCGCCTGTCGGACGCGCTGCGCGACGGCGACCGCGTCTACGCGGTGCTGCGCGGCAGCGCCGTCAACAACGACGGCGCCTCCAACGGCCTGACCGCGCCCAACCCGCGCGCCCAGGTCGACGTGGTCCGTTCGGCCTGGCGGTCGGCGGGCGTCGCCCCGCACCAGGTGGCGTACGTGGAGGCGCACGGGACGGGCACGCCGCTCGGCGACCCGATCGAGGCGGCGGCCCTCGGCGAGGTGTTCGCGCCGCACCGCACGACGCCGCTGCTGCTCGGCTCGGCCAAGACCAACTTCGGCCACCTGGAGCCGGCCGCCGGCGTCCTCGGAGTCCTGAAGACCGCGCTCGCCCTGCACCACGGCCGGCTCCCGGCCGGCCTGCACTTCGAGCGGCCCAACCCGCTCATCGACTTCACCGGCCTGTCCCTGGAGGTCGTCACCGCCGCCCGCGACTGGCCCGAGGGCCCCCGCCACGCGGGCGTGAGCGGCTTCGGCTTCGGCGGCACCAACGTCCACCTCGCCCTCACCGAGGCCCCGCACCGGCAGGCCCTGACGGCGCCCGCCACCACGCAGGAGCGGCAGGGGCGGGCTCCGGCCGTCGCGTTCTGCTTCTCCGGGCACGGCTCGCAGTGGACCGGCATGGGCCGCGACCTGCTGGCCGAACCGGTCTTCCGCGCGGAGTTCGCCGAGGCCGACCGGGCCGTGGCGGCGGTGACGGGCTGGTCCGTGCTCGACGCGCTCGTCGCCCCGGACGGGAGGCTGGAGCGCACCGACGTGCTCCAGCCCGTGCTGTTCGCCCTCCAGGTGGCCCTGGCCCGCACCCTGCGGCGGTGGGGCGTCGTCCCGGACGCGGTGTTCGGGCAGAGCGTCGGCGAGGTCGCCGCCGCCGTCGTCGCCGGGGCGCTCACCCTCGACGAGGGGGCGCACGTGATCGGCGTCTGGTCGCGGCTGGTGGCCGAACGGGCCGCCGGCACCGGTTCGATGCTGGTGTGCGACCTGACCCCGGAGCGGGCCGCCGGCCTCGCCCGGGGCCGTGTCACCCTCGCCGGGCGCCTCGCGCCGGAGCAGGTCTGCCTGTCGGGCGCGACGGCCGCGCTGGACGAGGTGGAGCGCGAACTGGGCGACGCCGGGGTGCGGACCTACCGGGTGCACATCGACTACCCCTCGCACAGCGCGGAGCTCGCCCCGCTCGCCGCCGAACTCGTGGCGCGGCTGGGCGCGCTGCGCCCGCAGGCGGCCGCGGTGCCGTTCCTCTCCACGGTGACCGGCGACTGGGCGGTGGGCACGGAGCTCGACGCCGCGTACTGGGCGCGCAACATGTGCCGCCCGATGCTGCTCGACGAGGCCGTGCGCCGGCTGCCCCGCCCGCCGGGCGGCGGGCTGCGGGTGGTGGAGATCTCCCCGCATCCGGTGGTCTCCCGGCCCGTGCGCGACACCCTGTCCGCCGCCGCGGACGACGCGGACGACGCAGCCGGCGAGGCGCGGGTGCTGGCCGCCTGCCGCCGGGACCGGCCGGCGTCGCAGACGTTGCAGGAGCTGCTGCACGCCCTGTGGTGCGACGGCGTCGGCGTGGACTGGGCGGAGGCCACCGGCACCGCGCAGGGCGCCGCCCGCCCCTGGCCCTGGGTGCTGTCCGCGAAGACGCCGGAGGCGCTGCGCGCCCAGGCCGCCGCCCTCCACGATTACGTCGGGTCCCGTCCCGGAGCGCTGCCCGCCGATGTGGGCCACTCGCTGGCCACGACCCGTTCCGCGTTCGGGCACCGCGCCGTCGTCGTCGCGGACGACCGCGAGGGCTTCCTGCGCGGCCTCGCCGCGCTGGCCGCCGGCCGCACCGCGCCCGGCCTGGTCACCGGCGACGGGGACGACACGGCCGGCACCGGCCGCGGCCCCGTCCTGGTCTTCCCCGGGCAGGGCGCCCAGTGGGCCGGCATGGCCCGTGAACTCCTCGTCCACTCGCCGGTGTTCGCCGACGCCTACGCGGCGTGCGCACGGGCGCTGGGCGAGTTCGTCGACTTCTCTCCGGCCGAGGCGCTCGCGGACGAGGACGCGCTGCGGCGGGTGGACGTCGTCCAGCCGGTGCTGTGGGCGGTCATGGTGTCGCTGGCCGAGCTGTGGCGCGCGCACGGGGTGCGGCCCGCCGTCGTGGTGGGCCACTCGCAGGGCGAGATCGCCGCGGCCTGCGCGGCCGGCGGCCTCTCGCTGGAGGACGGCGCGCGCGTCGTCGCCCTGCGCAGCCAGGCCATCGCCCGGTCGCTGGCCGGCCGCGGCGGCATGGTGTCGGTGTCCCTGCCCCGCGCCGAGGTGGAGACGCGTCTCGCGCACTGGGGCGGGCGGCTGTCCGTGGCCGTCGTCAACGGCCCCGGCCTGACCGTGGTCTCCGGCGAGCCCGGCGCCCTGGACGAACTGCTGGAAGGGTGCGAGGCGGACGGCGTACGCGCCCGGCGCATCCCCGTCGACTACGCCTCCCACTCGGCCCAGGTCGACACCCTGCGCGAGGAGCTGCTCACGGCGCTCGCGCCGGTCCGGCCGCGCTCCACCGGGACGCTGTTCTTCTCCACGGTGACCGGGGACTTCCTGGACACGGCGGAGCTGGACGCCGAGTACTGGTTCCGCAATCTGCGCACGACCGTGGAGTTCGAGTCCGCCGTCGCCGCGCTCGCCGGACACGGCCACCGCCTGTTCGTGGAGGCCAGCCCCCATCCGGTGCTGTGCCTCGCGGTCGAGGAGACGGCGGGCGGCGCGGGCGCCGTCGCGCTCGGCACCCTGCGCCGCGGCACCGACAGCACGGCCCGGTTCCTGGAGTCGGCGGCCGAGGCCTGGGTGCGCGGCGCCGGCGTGGCGTGGGAGGCGTCGTTCGCCGCCCGCGGCCCGGCCGGTCCGCGCACGGTCGACCTGCCGCCCTACGCGTTCCGGCGCAGGCGGCACTGGCTCGACCCGGTCGGGCAGCCGCCCGCCGCCGCCCCGGCGGCCGGCGCGGACGACGCGGAGTTCTGGTCCGCGGTGGACCGCGGCGACCTGGCGGCGCTCACCGCGTCGCTGGACGTCGGCCCGGAAGCGGGTCTCGGCGATCTGCTGCCCGCGCTGTCGGCGTGGCGGCGGCGCGGCCGCGAGGCGGCCGAGGTGCGCGACTGGCGGTACGAGATCGTGTGGAAGCCGGTGCCCGATCCGGCGGGCCCGCCGCCCGCGGCCCCCTGGCTGGCGCTGCTGCCGGCGGGCGAGGCGCGGGCCGCCGAGGTGCTGCGCGCACTGACGGACGCCGGCGCCGGACTGGTGCCCGTGGTGCTCGGCGACGAGGACCGGGAGCTGACGGCGAAGGCGCTGCGCACGGCGTGCGAGGACCAGGCGGCCCGCACGGGGGGCCGGTTCGCCGGGGTCCTGTCGCTGCTCGCCCTCGCGTCCGGCAGCGACCCGCGGCACGACCCGGTGCCGGCCGGCTACACGGCGACGCTGCGGGCCGTCCAGGCGCTCGGCGACGCGGAGGTCGGCGCCCCGCTGTGGTGCGTGACCCGTGAGGCGGTGCTGGCCGGTCCCGGGGACCGCCGTGTCGACCCCGCGCAGCGCATGGTGTGGGGGCTGGGCAGGGTGGCGGCGCTGGAGCACTCCGACCGGTGGGGCGGCCTGATCGACCTGCCGGGGGCTCCCGACGCGGGCGTGTGGCGGCGCGTGGCGGCGCTGCTCGGCGGCGACGGCGCCGAGGACCAGGTCGCGGTGCGCGCGGGCGGTGTTCGAGCGCGCCGCCTGGTGCGGGCCGGGGAGCCGCCGCGCAGCGCGTGGCGGCCCTCCGGGACGGTCTTGGTGACCGGCGGCACGGGCGCGCTCGGCCGCCGGGTGGCGCGCCGGCTGGCCGAACAGGGCGCCGGGCGGCTGGTGCTGACGAGCCGTCGCGGGCCCGGCGCGCCGGACGCCGAGGCGTTCGCCGCCGAACTGCGCGGGCTGGGCGCCGAGGTGGTCCTGGAGGCCTGCGACGTGTCGGACCGGGAGCAGCTGCGCGCCGTCCTGGACCGTGCCGCCGCCGGCGGACCGCTGACCGCGGTGGTGCACACGGCGGCCGTCCTGGACGACGCCACGGTCGACGCCCTCGACCCCGGGCAGGTGGAGCGGGTGTGGCGGGTCAAGGCCCAGGGCGCCTGGAACCTGCACGAACTGACGCGGGACCGGGACCTGTCGGCCTTCGTGCTGTTCTCCTCGTACGGGGCGACCGTCGGCATCCCCGGCCAGGGCAACTACGCGCCCGCCAACGCCTTCCTCGACGCGCTCGCCGAACTGCGCCACCTCGAGGGACTGCCCGCGACCTGTGTGTCGTGGGGCGCCTGGGGCGGCGGCGGCCTGGCCCGCGGCACCGTCCGCGGTGTCCTGGACCGGCACGGCGTGCCCGAGATGGACCCCGGCCTCGCGCTGATCGCCCTGCAGCAGGCCCTCGACGGCGGGCGGCCCTGCCAGACCGTGGCGGACGTGCGCTGGCCCCGGTTCCTGACGGCGTTCACGGCGGCACGGCCCAGTCCCCTGCTCAGCGAGCTGCCCGAGGTCGTGGAGCTGGCCCGCGCGGGTTCGGCGCCGGCCGCGGCGGCGGACGCGCAGCAGCCGGGCGGTCCGGATCTGCGCCGCAGGCTGGAGGAACTGCCGCCCGGGCAGCGCACGGACGCCGTGCTGGACGTGGTGCGCACGCACACCGCGGCCGTGCTCGGCTACGGCCCCGAGGAGCCGCTGGAGGACCGGCGCTCGTTCAAGGAGCTCGGTTTCGACTCGGTGACCGGTGTCGAACTCCGCAACCGGCTGAACGCCGTGACCGGGCTGCGGCTGGCGGCCACGCTCGTCTTCGAGCACCCGACGCCGGCCGCGGTGGCCGGCCACGTACTGGCCGAGCTCGGTGTCGGCGCCGGGGACGGGGCGGAGCGGGCGCTGGACGTCGGCAGCCTGCTGGCCACGGTCACGGCACTGGACGCGACGGCTCTGGCACCGGCGGACGCGGACGGCCTCGCGGCCCTCTCCCGCGCCCTGCTGGAGCTCCTCGGGGACGCCGGTGCCGCACCGGCACCCGCGGCGGGACCGCACGAGGCGCAGCAGGCGCTCGACGACGCATCGGACGACGAGTTGTTCCAGCTCATCGATGAGAAGTTCGGACTCTGACATGGCAAACGAAGACAAGCTGCGCGCCTATCTGAAGCGCGTCACCGGTGAACTGGACACGACGCGCGAGCGGCTGCGGCAGGCCGAGGCCAGGCTCCGGGAGCCGGTCGCCGTGGTGGCGATGAGCTGCCGCATGCCGGGCGGCGCCGCGTCGCCGGAGGAGTTCTGGCGGCTGCTCGACGACGGCTCCGACGCCATCGGCCCGTTCCCCGGGGACCGCGGCTGGGACACCGAGCGGCTCTACGACCCGGACCCGGACAACCCGGGAACCGTGTACGCGTCGGGGGGCGGCTTCCTCGACTCGGCGGACGCCTTCGACGCGGGGTTCTTCGGGATCTCGCCGCGCGAGGCGCAGTCGATGGACCCGCAGCAGCGGCTCCTCCTGGAGAACGCCTGGGAGGCGTTCGAGGGCGCGGGCATCACCGCGGAGTCGGCGCGGGAGCGCACGACGGGCGTCTGGGTCGGCACCAACGGCCAGGACTACGCGGGCCTGATCGGTGACGGCAGCAGCGAGGGGCACGCCCTGACGGGCGGCGCCGCCAGCGTCCTGTCCGGACGCATCGCCTACGCGCTCGGCCTGCGGGGCCCGGCCCTGACCGTCGACACGGCCTGCTCCTCCTCGCTGGTGGCGGTGCACCTGGCGGTGCAGGCGCTGCGGCGGGGCGAGTGCGCGCTGGCCCTGGCCGGCGGGGCGACGGTGATGGCGACGCCGCAGCTGCTCGTCGAGTTCAGCCGGCAGCGCGGCCTCGCGCCGGACGGGCGGTGCCGGGCCTTCTCCGACCGTGCCGACGGCACCGGCTTCGCCGAGGGCAGCGGCATGCTGCTGCTGGAACGGCTCTCCGACGCCCGGCGGCACGGGCACCCCGTGCTCGCCGTGATCCGGGGCACGGCCGTCAACCAGGACGGGGCGTCCAACGGGCTCACGGCGCCCAACGGGCAGGCCCAGCAGGACGTGATCCGGGCGGCCCTGGCCGACGCCGGGCTCGGCGCCGGCGACGTGGACGCCGTGGAGGCGCACGGCACCGGCACCCGGCTCGGCGACCCGATCGAGGCCCGCGCGCTGATCGCCACGTACGGGGCGGCCGTCAGGCCGGGCGGTCCGCTGTGGCTGGGCGGGGTGAAGTCGAACATCGGTCACACGCAGGCCGCCGCGGGTGTCGCGGGCATCATCAAGATGGTCCAGGCGCTGCGCCACGGCCGGCTGCCGCGCACACTGCACGCCGAGGAGCCGACCACCCACGTCGACTGGTCCGGGGGCGGCGTGCGGCTGCTGACCGAGCCGGTGCCCTGGGAGCAGGGCGAACGGGTGCGGCGCGCGGGCGTCTCCTCGTTCGGGATCAGCGGCACCAACGCGCACATCGTCCTGGAGGGCCCCGAGGGCAGCGCCCCGGCGCCGGACGGGGCGCCCGCCCCGGACGCGGCCCGCCGCGCCGTCGTGCCGTGGCTGCTCTCCGGCCGGGACGAGGCGGCGCTGCGCGCGCAGGCGGACCGGCTCGCCGGCCACCTGGCGGACCGGCCCGGCACCGACGCGGCGGACGTGGCGTACTCGCTGGCGGCGGGACGCACCGCGTTCGCGCACCGGGCGGCGGCCGTCGGCGGCGACCTGCCGGAGCTGCTGGCCGCCGTGCGGGCGATCGCCGACGGCACCGCGCCCGGGGCCGCCGCGCTGCCGGGCCGGACCGCGTTCGTCTTCCCCGGGCAGGGCGCCCAGCGCGCCGGGATGGGCCGTGAGCTGTACCGGGACTTCCCCGAGTTCGCCGCCGCCTTCGACGCGGTCTGCGCCGCGTTCGACCCGCTGCTCACGCGGCCGCTGCGGGAGGTCGTGTTCGCCGAGCCCGGCACCGCGGAGGCGGAGCTGCTGGACTCGACCGGCTTCACCCAGCCCGCGCTGTTCGCCGTGGGCGTGGCGCTGTTCCGGCTCATGGAGGCCTGGGGAGTCGTCCCCGACCAGGTGATGGGGCACTCCGTGGGCGAGCTGGCCGCCGCGCACGTGGCGGGGGTGCTGTCCCTCGACGACGCCTGCGCCCTGGTCGCCGCCCGCGGACGGCTGATGCAGGCCCTGCCCGCCGGCGGCGCGATGCTCTCCGTCAAGGCGCCCGAGTCCGTGGTGGCGCCGCTGCTCGCGGACCACTCGCACGTCGCGGGCGTCGCCGCGGTCAACGGCCCCGGGTCGGTCGTGGTGTCGGGTCCCGCGGAGGTCGTCGACGGCGTGGCCGCCGAGCTGGCCGCCCGCGGTGTCCGGACCCGGCGGCTGACCGTCTCGCACGCCTTCCACTCCCCGCTGATGGAGCCGATGCTGGCCGACTTCGCGGCGGTGGCACGGCGGATGACGTACCACGCGCCGGCACTCGGCATGGTCGGGAACCTGGCGGGCGAACGCGTCGCCGACGAGGTGCGCGACCCGGAGTACTGGGTGCGGCACGTCCGGGACGCCGTCCGGTTCGCCGACGGCACCCGCGCGCTGGTGGCCGCCGGGGTGACCCGCTTCGTGGAGCTCGGCCCGGACGGCACCGCCACCGCGATGGTGCAGGACTGCCTGGCGGAACTGGGCGTCGAGGCGACCACGGGCGCCGTGGCGCTGCTGCACCGGGAGCGCCCGGAGACCGCGGCGCTGACCGGCGCCGTCGCCCGCGTGCACGCCCTGGGCGCGGCCGTCGACTGGGAGCGGTTCTTCGCCGGCACCGGCGCGGCACGGGTGGAACTGCCGTCGTACGCCTTCCAGCGGTCGCGGTACTGGGCCCGGCCGCAGGCGGCCGCGCTCGACACGGAGGCCCTCGGGCTCGCCGATCCCGCGCACCCGTGGCTGGGCGCCCTCACGGCGTCCGCCGACGGCTCGCGCCACATCTTCACCGGCCGCCTCTCGCTGGCCGGGCATCCCTGGATCGCCGACCACACGGTGTTCGGCGAGGCCGTGGTGCCGGGCACGGGGCTGCTGGAACTGGCCCTGGCCGCCGCCCACCGGGTGGGCGCGGCCGGGGTGGCGGACCTCACCCTGGTGACGCCGCTGGTGCTGCCCGCCGACGGCGCGGTGCACGTGCAGGTCGCCGTCGGCGGCGAGGACGCCGGGCGCACGGTGACGGTGCACAGCCGGGCCGCCGGCGGGGCGCAGGAGTGGACGCTGCACGCCACGGGCGAGCTGAGCCTGTCCCCGGCGGGCCCGCCCGGTTCCTTCGCCTGGGCCGGCCGGTGGCCGGTGCCGGACGCCGAACCCGTGGCGACGGACGGCTTCTACGAGCGGTTCCGGGAGCAGGGCGTCGACTACGGCCCGCTGTTCCGGGGCACCGAGGCGCTGTGGCGGCGGGACGGCACGGCCTACGGCCTGGTGCGGCTGCCGGGCGGCGACCGCGCCGCGGACGGGTTCGGTGTGCATCCGGCGCTGCTGGACGCCGCGTTGAACGTGATGAAGGCCGTGGCGGACGACGACACCGGGCAGGAGCAGGAGGGTGTGCTGCTGCCGTTCGCCTGGTCGGGCGTCGAGCTGTACGCCACCGGCGGCAGCGAGCTGCGCGTACGGGTCGAGGTCCGCGACACCGGCGGCGGGCGGCACCTGACGGTCGAGGCCGCCGACGCCACCGGCGCACCGGTGCTCCGCGTGCGGGGCATGGAGATGCGCCGGGCCACCGCCGACCGCATCGGCGCGGCGGCCGGCACCACCGCGCGGGACCTGCGGGAGCTCCGGCTGCGGCCGGTGCCGGCCCCGCAGCCCCCGGCCGCCCGGCCCGCCACCGTCGTCGTGGGCGGCGGGGGCCGGATCGCCGGGGCGCTGGACGCCACCGCGGTGCCGTCCGCCGACGCGCTGTCGGCCGCCCTGGACGAAGGTGCCCGGCCCGGACGCGTCCTCGTCGACGCGACGGAACTGACCGGCCTCCCCGACGACGAGGTGACACGGGCGGCGGGCGACGCCCTGGCCCTGCTCCAGCGGCTGCTCGCCGAACCCCGTCTGGACGAGGCGGAGCTGGTGTGGGTGACCGGCGCGGCGCCGAGCCCGTACGACGAACTGGCGGCTAACGCCCCGGCCGACGGCCGGGGCCTCGCCCCGGCGTCGCTGCGGGGGCTGCTGCGCACGGCCCGCAGCGAGTTCCCCGACCGGTCGCTGCGGACCGTCGAACTCGGCGGCGCGCCCGGGGCCGCGGCCACCGGGCCGCTGCTCGCCGCCCTGGACACGCAGGACGAGCCGGAACTCGTGCTGCACGGCTCCGAGTTGTCCGCTCCGCGCCTGGAGGCCGCCGGCGCCCCGGCGCCGGACGCGGCCGCCGCCCCCCTGGACCCGGAGGGCACGGTCCTGCTCACCGGCGGCACCGGTGAGCTGGGACGGGCCGTGGCCAGGCACCTGGTGCGGGAGCACGGCGCCCGCCGTCTCGTCCTGACGTCCCGCCGCGGGCCCGGCACGCCGGGCGCCGACGACCTGGTGCGCGAACTGACCGGGGCGGGCGCGCTGAGCGTGCGGATCGCCGCGTGCGACGTCGCGGACCGGGCCGCCGTGGCGGAGCTGCTGTCCGGCATCGACCCGGCGCACCCGCTCACCGGCGTGGTGCACCTGGCGGGTGTCCTGGACGACGGCCTGGTGACGGCGCAGGACGGCGAGCGGCTGGCGCGCGTCTTCGCCCCCAAGGTGCACGGCGCGCTGCACCTCGACGACCTGACGCGGGACCTGGGTCTGGCGGCGTTCGTGCTCTTCTCCTCCGCGGCCGGCGTGCTCGGCACGGCAGGGCAGAGCACCTACGCCGCCGCCAACACCGTGCTGGACGCGGTCGCGGCCCGGCGCCGGGGACGTGCGCAGACGGCGCACTCCCTCGCCTGGGGCCTGTGGCAGCAGACCGGAACCGGTATGACCGCGCATCTCGGGACCGCCGAACTGGCCCGGATGCGACGGCAGGGCATCGCCCCGATGCCGGTGGAGGACGGCCTGCGGCTCCTGGACGAGGCACTGCGCCGGCCGCGGCCGAACCTGGTGCCGCTGCGGCTGGACACCGCCGCCGCCGCCCGCCACCTCGGCGAGGGCGGCGAGGTCGCCCCGGTGCTGCGCACGCTGGTGCGCCGCCCGGAGCTGCGCAGGGCGGCGGCTGCCGGGCCGGCCGCGGGGCCGGTGCCGCTGCGCGACCGGCTGGAGCCGCTGAACGCCCAGGAGCGGATCCGGACGGCGACCGGCGCCGTGCTGGAGGAGGCGGCGGCGGTGCTCGGTCTGGACGGCCCGTCGGCCGTCCACCCGGACCAGGTGCTCAAGGATCTGGGCCTCGACTCGCTGATGGCGGTGGAGCTCCGGCGCCGGGTCGCCGCGCGCGCCGGGGTGCCCTTGCCCTCGACGCTGGCGTTCGACTACCCGACCCCGGCCGCCGTCGCCGGACTCGTCCTGGAACGTCTGGGTCTCGCCGCCGGACCGGAGGGAACGGACCCGGGCGAGGACCCGGGCGCCGTCCTCGCCCGGGTCCTGGACCGCGTGTCCGCCGACGAACTGCACCGCAGCGGTCTGCTGGACCTCCTGGTGGACCTCGCCGACCGCACGGCCTCCCCGGGCCCGGACGGCGCGCAGCGCGCGCCGGCCGCCGCCCCGGCCGGGACACCGCGTCCCGGGCCCGCGGAGCGGTCCGTCGAGGACATCAACGCGGAGCTCGACGCCCTGCTGGCCTCGGTCGGCGACGAGGTCTTCTGACATGCACCCGATGCCCGCCGTGCGGCCGACGCACCGACCCGACTCGTTCTCCGCCCTGCTCGCCCAGAAAGGCTGACCGATGAGCACTCCGCCCTCAGACCGGATGGAAGCCGCCCTTCCCGCGATCCGTCTGCTCCAGAAGCGCGCGGCCGATCTCGAGGCCCAGCGCACGGAGCCGATCGCGGTGGTGTCGATGTCCTGCCGCCTGCCGGGGGGCATCGGGACGCCGGAGGCGTTCTGGGAGCTGCTGGCCGGCGGCGGGGACGCGGTGGGAGGTCTGCCCCGGCGGTGGGAGGGCATGGACCTGTACGACCCGGACCCCCAGGCGGTGGGCAAGTCCTATGCCCGCGAGGGCGGTTTCATCGAGGACATCGAGGGCTTCGACGCGGAGTTCTTCGGCATCTCCCCGCGTGAGGCGCTGTCGATGGACCCGCAGCAGCGGATCGTCCTCGAGACGGCGTGGGAGGCCCTGGAGCGGGCGGGCATCCGCCCCGGCACCCTCAACGAGTCGCGTACGGGCGTCTACCTGGGCACCATGGGCTCGGACTACGACGCCCTGACCCACTACGACCTGGAAGCCCTCGACGGCTATGTGAGTTCGGGCAACGCGAGCAGTGTGCTGTCGGGCCGGGTCTCCTATGCGCTGGGCCTCCAGGGCCCGGCGGTCACGGTGGACACGGCGTGCTCGTCGTCGCTGGTCGCCACCCACCTCGCGATCTCGGCGCTGCGCAGCCGGGAGTGCGGTCTCGCCCTCGCCGGCGGGGTCACCGTGATGTCGACACCGTCCACGTTCGTGGAGTTCAGCCGCCTGGGAGGCCTCTCGGCCGACGGGCGTTGCCGCAGCTTCTCGGCCGGCGCCAACGGGGTCGGCTGGGCCGAGGGCGCGGGCGTCCTCCTGCTCAAGCGGCTCTCGGACGCGGAGCGCGACGGGGACCGGGTGCTGGCCGTGATCCGGGGCAGCGCCGTCAACCAGGACGGCCGCAGCCAGGGCCTCACCGCCCCCAACGGGCCCGCCCAGCGCCGCGTCGTGCAGGACGCGCTGACCGCCGCGAGGCTCACCCCGGACGACATCGACGTGATCGAGGCCCACGGCACCGGCACCACGCTGGGCGACCCGATCGAGGCCGGCGCCCTGGCGGAGGTCTTCGGGCCCACGCGTACCCAGGAGCGGCCCCTCTACCTGGGGTCCTCCAAGTCGAACATCGGCCACGCCCAGGCGGCGGCGGGTGTCATCGGCGTGATCAAGGCCGTGCTGGCGCTCCAGCACGAGTCGCTGCCGAAGACCCTGCACGCCGACGAGCCGAGTCCGCACATCGAGTGGGACGGCTCCGGTCTGGAACTGCTCCAGGAGGCCCGGCCGTGGCAGCGCGGCGAACGCGTCCGCCGTGCGGGCATCTCGTCGTTCGGCCTCAGCGGCACCAACGCGCACCTCGTCCTGGAGGAAGCCCCCGCGACGGAGCCGGCCGTACCCGCCGAGTCCGGCGGCGTCACGCTGCCGGTGCTGGTGTCCGGGCGTACCGAGTCCGCTCTGCGGGAGCAGGCGGGCCGGTGGGCCGACTGGCTTCAGGCCCGGCCCGGGACCCCGCTCGCGGAGGTGGCCGCCACCGCCGCCCTGCACCGCACCCACTTCGACTCCCGCGCCGGCGTCCTCGCCGCATCCGCGGAGGAGGCGGTGGCCGGTCTGCGGGCGCTGGCGGAGGGCCAGGCGCACGAGAGTGTCGTCACCGGGACCGCGCAGCCCCACGGCAAGACCGTGTTCGTCTTCCCCGGCCAGGGCAGCCAGTGGACCGGCATGGGCCGCGACCTCCTCAACGAATCCCCCGTCTTCGCCGAAGCGATCGACGCCTGCGACACCGCGCTGAAGCCGTTCACCGGCTGGTCCGTGCGCGACGTCCTCACCGGCGACGGCGGCGACCACCCGCCCCACGACCGCGTCGACGTCGTCCAACCCGCCCTCTTCGCCATGGGCATCGCCCTCTCCGCCCAATGGCGCTCCCTCGGCATCCACCCCGACGCCGTCATCGGCCACTCCCAAGGCGAAGTCGTCGCCGCCGTCGTCGCCGGCGCCCTCACCCTCGACCAAGGCGCACAAATCGTCGCCCAACGCTCCCAAGCAGTCCTCACCTGCTCAGGCACCGGCGGCATGGCCCTCATCGAACGCCCCCACACCGACGTCACCAACCACATCGCCCCCTACGGCGACGCCCTCGCCATCGCCGCCATCAACACCACCACCTCCACCGTCGTCTCCGGCGAAACCCACGCCATCGACCACCTCGTCACCACCCTCACCAACGACGGCATCTACGCCCGCAAAGTCAACGTCGACTACGCCTCCCACCACCCCCACATGGACCCCCTCCTGCCCCAGCTCAAAGCAGGATTCACCAACATCACCCCCACCCACACCACCACCGCCTTCTACTCCACCGTCACCGGACAACCCACCCCCGGCACCCACCTCGACGCCGACTACTGGTGCCACAACCTCCGCCAACCCGTCCGCTTCGACCAAGCCCTCACCCACCTCCTCAACGACCACCACACCACCTACATCGAAATCAGCGCCCACCCCGTCCTCGCCATGCCCCTGACCAACGCCGCAACCGAACACGCAGGCACCGTCACCGGCACCCTCACCCGCAACCACGGCACCCTCCGACAAATCCTCACCAACCTCACCCTCCTCCACACCCACGGCCACCCCACCGACTGGACCCACACCCTCCCCACCACCACCCACACCCCCCTCCCCACCTACCCCTTCCAACACGAACGCTTCTGGACCGACCCCACCAAAACCCCCCAGGACACCACCACCCTCGGCCTCCACCCCCACACCCACCCCTGGCTCACCGCCACCACCACCCTCGCCAACGGCGAAGGCCACCTCCTCACCGGACGCCTCTCCCCCACCCAACACCCCTGGCTCACCGACCACACCGTCTACAACACCCCCCTCCTCCCCGGCACCGGACTCCTCGAACTGGCGTTGGCGGCTGCCCGCGAGGCGGGGGCGGCGGGTGTCGGAGAGCTGACGCTGACCGAGCCGCTGGTGGTGCGGGATGCCGTACGGCTCCAGGTGCTGGTCGGTCCGGAGGCGGACGAGCGCCGGCCGCTCTCGGTCTTCAGCCAGTCGGAGGACTCGCTGGGCGGGGTGTGGCGACGGCACGCGACGGGTGAGCTGGTGGCGGTCTCGCCGGACGACGGGGACGGGGCCGGGGCCGGAAGGCTCGCCCAGTGGCCGCCGGCCGGTGCCGAGCGCGTGGAACTCGACGGGTACTACGACCGGTTCGCGGGGCAGGGCCTCGGCTACGGGCCCGCCTTCCAGGGGCTGCGCGAGCTGTGGCGGGACGGGGACAGCGCCTTCGGCCTGGTGCGTCTTCCCGAGGAGACCGGTCCGGGCGACTTCGGCGTGCACCCCGCGCTGCTGGACGCCGCCCTGCACGCCATCGCGGCCCTGCGGGACGGGGACGACTCGGTGGTGCTGCCCTTCGAGTGGGGCGGCGCGGAGCTGCTCGCCGCGGGCGGCACGGAGCTGCGCGTCGAGGTCGTGCTCGACCGTGGGGCGTCCGTCGCCCGCATCCGGGCGGTGGACGGCTCGGGTGAGCCGGTCCTGTCGGTGCGCGAGCTGCGGCTGCGGGAAGTGACGTCCGACCGGATCCGGGTCGCCGAGCCGGTGGAGCACCTGTACCGGGTGGCCTTCGAGCCCCTGCGTGCGGCGGTCCCGCGCACGGCCGCCGCCGGTGACGGCGACGGTGCGGGCGCGCTCGACGACGCGGTGGTCCTGGGCGAGCGTTCCGGGCTGTCCGCCGCGCTCGGCCTCGAGGCGGCCGCCGACGTGGAGGCCCTGCTGGCCGGGGAGTCGGTGCCGGGTCTCGTCCTGGTGGACGCGACGCGTCCGGTCGCGGGCGAGGGCGGTGGGGCCGCCCGTGCGGCCGCAGACGCCCTGACGACGCTGCGGAGCCTTCTCGGCGAGCCGCGCCTCGCGTCGACGGCGCTGGTCTGGGTGACGCGCCGGGCCGTGGGCGAGGACGTGGACGATCTGGCGCACGCCCCGCTGTGGGGACTGCTGCGGACCGCCGCGAACGAGTACGGCGAGCGTGTGCTGCGGCTGGTGGACCTGGATGCCGGGGCGGTGGACGCGGAGCTGCTGGAACAGGCCGTCTCCGTCGAAGGCGAGCCGGAGATCGCGCTCCGCGACGGACGGATACTCGTCGCCCGCCTCACCCGCGCCGAACAGCCCGAACACAGCGACACCCCCCGCTTCGACCCCGAGGGCGCGGTCCTGATCACCGGCGGCACCGGAGAACTCGGACAGGCACTCGCCACCCACCTCGTGCGCGAACACGGCATCCGCCACCTCGTCCTCACCTCACGACGCGGCACGGACGCCCCGGGCACCGACGACCTCCTCACCAGCCTCACCGAGGCCGGAGCCGACACCGTCACCATCCACGCCTGCGACATCACCGACCACCACCAGACCCACACCCTCATCACCACCCTCACCCGCCCCCTCACCGCCGTCTTCCACCTCGCCGGAACCCTCGACGACGGACTCCTCACCACCCAGACCACCGAACGCCTCCACACCGTCCTCGCACCCAAGATCGACGGCGCCCTCCACCTCCACACCCTCACCACCGACCACCCCCTCACCGCCTTCGTCCTCTACTCCTCCGCCGCCGGTGTGCTGGGCACTCCGGGGCAGGGCACGTACGCGGCGGCCAATGCCTTCCTCGACGCGCTGGCCCACCACCGCCGCGCCCGGGGCCAGGTCGCCACCAGCCTCTCCTGGGGCCTGTGGGAGCAGGCCGGCATCGGTATGACCGCCCACCTCGGCGACGCCGAACTCGCCGACATCCGCCGTCAGGGCGTCGGTTCGCTGACGGCGTCGGAGGGGATGCGGCTGCTCACCGCCGCGCTGGACCAGCCGTACGCGCATCTCGCGCCGGTGAAGCTGGAGCTGGCGGAGTTGCAGCGGGCCGCGGACCGGGGCGGCGAGGTCGCGCCGAGGTTCCGCGGGCTGGTGCGTGCGCGGCTGCGGCAGGCGGGACGGGACGCGCAGCGGCCGTCGGCGCTCCGGGACCGCCTGGCGGTCCTCTCCGACGACCAGCGGCGCCAGGAGCTGATGCGTCTGGTGTGCGACGAGGCGGCGATCGTGCTCGGCGTCTCCGACTCCGCGGGCCTCGGTCCGGACCAAGTGCTGAAGGACCTGGGCATCGACTCGGTGATGGCGGTCGAGCTGCGCCGCCGTCTGGCGGACCAGACGGACACCGCCCTGCCGGCGACCCTGGCCTTCGACTACCCGACCCCGTCCACCATCGCCGGACTCCTCCTCGACAAGCTGGACCTGACGCAGGTTCCCCAGCGCACGGCCGTTTCCCGGCGTGCCCGGCGCTCCGGAGGGGACGAGCCGATCGCGGTGGTGTCGATGTCCTGCCGCCTGCCGGGCGGCATCGACACCCCCGAGGCGTTCTGGGAGCTGCTGGCCGACGGCGGGGACGCCGTGGGAGGTCTGCCCCGGCGGTGGGAGAGCCTGGGTCTGTACGACCCGGACCCGGAGGCGGTGGGCAAGTCCTATGCCCGCGAGGGCGGTTTCATCGAGGACATCGAGGGCTTCGACGCCGAGTTCTTCGGGATCACCCCGCGTGAGGCGCTGTCGATGGACCCGCAGCAGCGGATCGTCCTGGAGACCGTGTGGGAGGCCCTGGAGCGGGCCGGGGTCCGCCCCGAGGCGCTGTCCGAGTCCCGAACCGGGGTCTACCTGGGCACCATGGGCTCCGACTACGACAACCCGCACAACCACGACTACGACGCGCTGGACGGCTACCTCGGCACGGGCAACACGAGCAGTGTGCTGTCGGGCCGGGTCTCGTACACCCTCGGGCTCCAGGGTCCCGCGCTGACCGTGGACACGGCGTGCTCGTCGTCGCTGGTCGCCACCCACCTCGGGGTGACCGCCCTGCGCAACGGCGAGTGCGACACCGCCCTCGTCGGCGGCGTCACCGTCATGTCCACCCCCGCCCTCTTCGTCGAGTTCAGCCGCCTCAAGGGCATGGCCGCCGACGGCCGCTGCAAGAGCTTCTCCGCCGGCGCCGACGGCGCCGGCTGGGCCGAGGGCGCGGGCGTCCTCCTCCTCAAGCGGCTCTCCGACGCGGAGCGCGACGGGGACCGGGTGCTGGCCGTGATCCGCGGCAGCGCCGTCAACCAGGACGGACGCAGCCAGGGCCTCACCGCCCCCAACGGGCCCGCCCAGCGCCGTGTGGTCCAGGACGCGCTCACTGCTTCCCGGCTGTCCCCGGACGACATCGACGCCATCGAGGCCCACGGCACCGGCACCAGCCTCGGCGACCCCATCGAGGCCGGGGCGCTCACCGAGGTCTTCGGACCCACCCGGACACCCGAACTCCCGCTGTATCTCGGATCGTCCAAGTCGAACATCGGCCACGCCCAGGCGGCGGCGGGCGTCGCGGGCGTCATCAAGATGATCCTCGCCCTCCAGCACGAATCCCTGCCGAAGACCCTCCACGCGGACGAGCCCAGCACCCACATCGAGTGGGACGGCTCCGGTCTGGAGCTGCTTCAGGAGGCCCGGCCGTGGCAGCGCGGCGAGCGCGTCCGCCGCGCCGGCATCTCCTCGTTCGGCCTCAGCGGCACCAACGCGCACCTCGTGATCGAAGAGGCGCCCGCCGTCGAGACCACGCACGGTACGGGGACGGATGGTCCCGTCGAGGGTCCTGCGCTGCCGTTGCCGGTGCTGGTGTCCGGGCGTACCGAGTCCGCGCTGCGGGAGCAGGCGGGCCGGTGGGCCGACTATCTGGAGGCCCGGCCCGGGACCCCGCTCGCCGAGGTGGCCGCCACCGCCGCCCTGCACCGCACCCACTTCGACTCCCGCGCCGGCGTCCTCGCCGCATCCGCCGAAGAAGCCGTCGCCGGCCTGCGGGCGCTGGCGGAAGGCCAGGCGCACGAGAGTGTCGTCACCGGGACCGCGCAGCCCCACGGCAAGACCGTGTTCGTCTTCCCCGGCCAGGGCAGCCAGTGGACCGGCATGGGCCGCGACCTCCTCAACGAATCCCCCGTCTTCGCCGAAGCCATCGACGCCTGCGACACCGCCCTGCGACCCTTCACCGGCTGGTCCGTCCGCGACGTCCTCACCGGCAACGGCGGCGACCACCCGCCCCACGACCGCGTCGACGTCGTCCAACCCGCCCTCTTCGCCATGGGCATCGCCCTCTCCGCCCAATGGCGCTCCCTCGGCATCCACCCCGACGCCGTCATCGGCCACTCACAAGGCGAAGTCGTCGCCGCCGTCGTCGCCGGCGCCCTCACCCTCGACCAAGGCGCACAAATCGTCGCCCAACGCTCCCAAGCAGTCCTCACCTGCTCAGGCACCGGCGGCATGGCCCTCATCGAACGCCCCCACACCGACGTCACCAACCACATCGCCCCCTACGGCGACGCCCTCGCCATCGCCGCCATCAACACCACCACCTCCACCGTCGTCTCCGGCGAAACCCACGCCATCGACCACCTCGTCACCACCCTCACCAACGACGGCATCTACGCCCGCAAAGTCAACGTCGACTACGCCTCCCACCACCCCCACATGGACCCCCTCCTGCCCCAGCTCAAAGCAGGATTCACCAACATCACCCCCACCCACACCACCACCGCCTTCTACTCCACCGTCACCGGACAACCCACCCCCGGCACCCACCTCGACGCCGACTACTGGTGCCACAACCTCCGCCAACCCGTCCGCTTCGACCAAGCCCTCACCCACCTCCTCAACGACCACCACACCACCTACATCGAAATCAGCGCCCACCCCGTCCTCGCCATGCCCCTGACCAACGCCGCAACCGAACACGCAGGCACCGTCACCGGCACCCTCACCCGCAACCACGGCACCCTCCGACAAATCCTCACCAACCTCACCCTCCTCCACACCCACGGCCACCCCACCGACTGGACCCACACCCTCCCCACCACCACCCACACCCCCCTCCCCACCTACCCCTTCCAACACGAACGCTTCTGGCTCGAGACCACGAGCCGCGGCACCCATCCCGGCTCTCTCGGGCTGGACGCCTCGGCCCACCCGTGGCTGGGAGCCGCCACCGCGCTCGCCGACGGCGAGGGGCACCTCCTGACCGGACGTCTCTCCCCCGCCCAGCACCCCTGGCTCACCGACCACACCGTCTTCGAGACCCCGCTCCTCCCGGGCACGGGACTCCTCGAACTCGCCTGGACCGCGGCCGCCGAGACCGGCGCCACCCATGTCGAGGAACTGACCCTCGCCGAGCCTCTCGTCCTTCCCGAGCCCGGTGACACCGCGAGCCACATCCGGCTCCAGGTCACCGTCGGCGCGGCGGAGGCCGACGGGCGGCGTCCCCTCTCGGTGCACAGCCGGCGCGAGGACACCCAGGAGGAGTGGACGTGCCACGCCACCGGCCTGCTCGGCGGCGACGGCTCCGGTGACGACGGAACGGGGCGCGAGTTCGCGGAGCTGGCCCGCTGGCCGGTCTCCGGTACGCAGCCGCTGGACGTGGACGCCTTCTACGAGCGGTACGCGGCCCAGGGGATCGGGTACGGCCCGGCGTTCCGGGGTGTGACCGAGCTGTCGCACCGGCCCGGCAGCGCGTTCGCGCTGGTGCGGCTGCCGGAGGAGCTAGACGGATCCGCCTACGGCGTGCATCCGGCGTTGCTCGACGCGGCGGTGCAGACACTGGCGGCGGCGCGCGACGCGGACGCCGCGGCGGGTGCGGAGCCCGGTCAGGTGCTGCTGCCGTTCGAGTGGAGCGACGCGGTGCTGCACCGGGCCGGCGCCGGCGAACTGCGCGTACGCGCGGACTGGGACCAGGAGGCCTCGGAGGGCCGGGTCCTGGTGGTGGACGCCGCGGGCGGTGCGGTGGCCTCGGCCCGGCTGCGGGCCAGGGCGGCGACGCCGGAGCAGATCCGCGCGAGCCGGCCGGTGGAGCACCTCTACCGGGTGGAGTTCCAGGCAGTGCCGCTGCCCACCGCGGCGCCGAACCCGCTCACCTGGGTCCTCGGCGGCGGAGACCGCCTCGCACAGACGCTGGGCGCGCACCGGGTGGAGGATCTGGACTCGCTGGCGGCCCAGTTGGAGGACGCCGTCGTACGGCCCGCGCGCCTCGTCGTGGACGTGACCGGCAAGGTTCCGGGGGACAGCGCACAGGCTGCCCGGCAGCTGGCCGCGGACACTCTGGAGGTTCTGCGGTTCACGCTGGGCGAGCCGCGTCTGGAGTCGGCCGAACTGGTCTGGGTCGCCCGCGAGTCGGTGGTGGCTGTGGCGTCCGACGTTCCGGACCTGGCGCAGGCGCCGTTGTGGGGTCTGCTCCGCGTCGCCCGCAACGAGCACCCCGAGCGGTCGATCCGCCTCGTCGATCTGGGCGCGGAGGAAGGCGCGGAGGATGCGGAGGCAAAGGCGCTGGGCCAGGTGCTCGGTGTCGCCGGGGAGCCGGAGCTGGCGGTGCGGCAGGGCGTCGTGTACGTGCCGCGCCTGACCCGGGTCGGGCAGCCGGACGGCGAGACGGCCGGGGCTCCGCGCTTCGATCCCGAGGGCGCGGTCCTGATCACCGGCGGCACCGGAGAACTCGGACAGGCACTCGCCACCCACCTCGTGCGCGAACACGGCATCCGCCACCTCGTCCTCACCTCACGACGCGGCACCGACGCCCCCGGCACCGACGACCTCACCACCACCCTCACCGAGGCCGGAGCCGACACCGTCACCATCCACGCCTGCGACATCACCGACCACCACCAGACCCACACCCTCATCACCACCCTCACCCGCCCCCTCACCGCCGTCTTCCACCTCGCCGGAACCCTCGACGACGGACTCCTCACCACCCAGACCACCGAACGCCTCCACACCGTCCTCGCACCCAAGATCGACGGCGCCCTCCACCTCCACACCCTCACCACCGACCACCCCCTCACCGCCTTCGTCCTCTACTCCTCCGCCGCCGGCATCCTCGGCGGCGCAGGCCAGAGCACCTACGCCGCCGCCAACACCTTCCTCGACGCACTCGCCCACCACCGCCGCACCCAAGGCCAGGTCGCCACCAGCCTCTCCTGGGGCCTGTGGGAACAGGCCGGCACCGGCATGACCGCCCACCTCGGCGACGCCGAACTCGCCCGCATGCGCCGCCAGGGCGTCACCGCCCTCACCACCCCCCAGGCCCTCCACCTCCTCGACACCACCCTCACCTCCCACCACCCCCACACCATCCCCGTCAAACTCGACCTCGCGACGCTGCGCCGGGAGGCGGAGCGGAGCGGTGACGTGCAGGCCCTCTTCCGGGGCCTGGTGCGGGCGAGGCGGCGCCGGGCCGGAACGGGGGCGGCGGCACCGGGCGCGCTGCGCGACCGGCTGCTGGCGCTGCCCGAGGAGGAGCGGCACCCGTCGGTGCTGGAGCTGGTGCGGAGCGAGGTGGCCGGCGTCGTCGGCATGGCGGACGCCGCGGGCATCGGCAGCCACCAGGTGCTGAAGGACCTGGGCATCGACTCGGTGATGGCGGTCGAGCTGCGCCGCCGCCTGTCGGCCGCGGCCGGGGTGCCGCTGCCGGCGACCCTCGCCTTCGACTACCCGACCCCGTCCGCCATCGCCGGACTCGTGCTCGGAAAGCTCGACCTCGGCGGGGCGGGATCGGGTTCCCCGGCCGCCCGCCTGACGAAGAACCAGATCGACGCGCTCGTGGAACTGCTGCGCTCCGCGACGCCGGAACAGCTCGCGGGACAGGGCCTGGTCGCAAGCTTCGTGGATCTGCACACGGCACTGTCGAAGACGGCCGCCGCCGAGCCCGGCGAGCCCGACATGGACGCCGCAGACGTCACGGACAGCAGTCAAGAAGATCTCTTCGAATTCCTGGACCGCAAGTTTGGAGTGGGCAAGTGAGCGCTACCGACGTGCAGAAGCTCGAGACCTATCTGCGGCGCACGACGAACGCGCTGCTTCAGGCCGAGAACGACCTCGCCTCGGAGCGCGCGGCGAAGACGGAGCCGATCGCGGTCGTGTCGATGTCCTGCCGCCTGCCGGGCGGTATCGACACCCCCGAGGCGTTCTGGGAGCTGCTGGCCGACGGCGGCGACGCCATCGGCGGCCTGCCCCGGCGGTGGGAGGGCATGGACCTGTACGACCCGGACCCGGAGGCGGTGGGCAAGTCCTATGCCCGCGAGGGCGGTTTCCTCGACGACATCGAGGGCTTCGACGCGGAGTTCTTCGGCATCTCCCCGCGTGAGGCGCAGTCGATGGACCCGCAGCAGCGGATCGTCCTCGAAACGGCGTGGGAGGCCCTGGAGCGGGCGGGCATCCGCCCCGAGGCGCTGACCGAGTCGCGTACGGGCGTCTACCTGGGCACCATGAGCTCCGACTACGGCAAGCAGGCGGGCCTCGGGGACCTGGACGGATACGTCAGCACCGGCAACGCGAGCAGCGTGGTGTCGGGCCGGGTCTCCTATGCGCTGGGTCTCCAGGGCCCGGCGGTCACGGTGGACACGGCGTGCTCGTCGTCGCTGGTCGCCACCCACCTCGGGGTGACCGCCCTGCGCAACGGCGAGTGCGACACCGCCCTCGTCGGCGGCGTCACCGTCATGTCCACCCCCGCCCTCTTCGTCGAGTTCAGCCGCCTCAAGGGCATGGCCGCCGACGGCCGCTGCAAGAGCTTCTCCGCCGGCGCCGACGGCGCCGGCTGGGCCGAGGGCGCGGGCGTCCTCCTCCTCAAGCGGCTCTCCGACGCGGAGCGCGACGGGGACCGGGTGCTGGCCGTGATCCGCGGCAGCGCCGTCAACCAGGACGGACGCAGCCAGGGCCTCACCGCCCCCAACGGGCCGTCGCAGCAGCGCGTCGTCCAGGACGCGCTCACCGCCGCGAGGCTCACCCCGGACGACATCGACGCCATCGAGGCCCACGGCACCGGCACCAGCCTCGGCGACCCCATCGAGGCCGGGGCGCTCACCGAAGTCTTCGGACCCACCCGGACACCCGAACTCCCGCTGTACCTCGGCTCGTCCAAGTCGAACATCGGCCACGCCCAGGCAGCCGCCGGCGTCGCGGGCGTCATCAAGATGATCCTCGCCCTCCAGCACGAATCGCTGCCGAAGACCCTCCACGCGGACGAGCCCAGCACCCACATCGAGTGGGACGGCTCCGGTCTGGAGCTGCTCCAGGAGGCCCGGCCGTGGCAGCGCGGCGAGCGTGTCCGCCGTGCGGGCATCTCGTCGTTCGGCCTCAGCGGCACCAACGCGCACCTCGTCCTGGAGGAAGCCCCCGCGACGGAGCCGGCGGTACCCGCCGAGTCCGGCGGCCGCACGCTGCCGGTGCTGGTGTCGGGGCGTACCGAGTCCGCGCTGCGGGAGCAGGCGGGCCGGTGGGCCGACTGGCTTCAGGCCCGGCCCGGGACCCCGCTCGCGGAGGTGGCCGCCACCGCCGCCCTGCACCGCACCCACTTCGACTCCCGCGCCGGCGTCCTCGCCGCATCCGCCGAAGAAGCCGTCGCCGGCCTGCGGGCGCTGGCGGAAGGCCAGGCGCACGAGAGTGTCGTCACCGGGACCGCGCAGCCCCACGGCAAGACCGTGTTCGTCTTCCCCGGCCAGGGCAGCCAGTGGACCGGCATGGGCCGCGACCTCCTCAACGAATCCCCCGTCTTCGCCGAAGCGATCGACGCCTGCGACACCGCGCTGAAGCCGTTCACCGGCTGGTCCGTGCGCGACGTCCTCACCGGCAACGGCGGCGACCACCCGCCCCACGACCGCGTCGACGTCGTCCAACCCGCCCTCTTCGCCATGGGCATCGCCCTCTCCGCCCAATGGCGCTCCCTCGGCATCCACCCCGACGCCGTCATCGGCCACTCACAAGGCGAAGTCGTCGCCGCCGTCGTCGCCGGCGCCCTCACCCTCGACCAAGGCGCACAAATCGTCGCCCAACGCTCCCAAGCAGTCCTCACCTGCTCAGGCACCGGCGGCATGGCCCTCATCGAACGCCCCCACACCGACGTCACCAACCACATCGCCCCCTACGGCGACGCCCTCGCCATCGCCGCCATCAACACCACCACCTCCACCGTCGTCTCCGGCGAAACCCACGCCATCGACCACCTCGTCACCACCCTCACCAACGACGGCATCTACGCCCGCAAAGTCAACGTCGACTACGCCTCCCACCACCCCCACATGGACCCCCTCCTGCCCCAGCTCAAAGCAGGATTCACCAACATCACCCCCACCCACACCACCACCGCCTTCTACTCCACCGTCACCGGACAACCCACCCCCGGCACCCACCTCGACGCCGACTACTGGTGCCACAACCTCCGCCAACCCGTCCGCTTCGACCAAGCCCTCACCCACCTCCTCAACGACCACCACACCACCTACATCGAAATCAGCGCCCACCCCGTCCTCGCCATGCCCCTGACCAACGCCGCAACCGAACACGCAGGCACCGTCACCGGCACCCTCACCCGCAACCACGGCACCCTCCGACAAATCCTCACCAACCTCACCCTCCTCCACACCCACGGCCACCCCACCGACTGGACCCACACCCTCCCCACCACCACCCACACCCCCCTCCCCACCTACCCCTTCCAACACGAACGCTTCTGGACCGACCCCACCAAAACCCCCCAGGACACCACCACCCTCGGCCTCCACCCCCACACCCACCCCTGGCTCACCGCCACCACCACCCTCGCCAACGGCGAAGGCCACCTCCTCACCGGACGCCTCTCCCCCACCCAACACCCCTGGCTCACCGACCACACCGTCTACAACACCCCCCTCCTCCCCGGCACCGGACTCCTCGAACTCGCCTGGACCGCGGCCGCGGTGACCGGCGCCTCCCGCGTCGAGGAGCTGACCCTCGCCGAGCCGTTCGTCCTTCCCGAGGCCGGTGACACCGCGAGCCACATCCGGCTCCAGGTCACCGTCGGCGGGCCGGACGCGTCGGGCCGCTGCGAGGTGGCCGTGCACAGCCAGCAGGAGGACGGCCAGGAGACGTGGACGTGCCACGCCACCGGCCTGCTCGGCGGCGACGCCGCGGACGAGGACGGTGCGGACGGCCCCGGTTCCGGTGACGCCTCCGCGCTGGCGCAGTGGCCGCCGGCGGGCGCCGAGCGCGTGGAACTCGACGGTCTCTACGACCGGCTGGCGGGGCAGGGCCTCGGCTACGGGCCCGCCTTCCAGGGGCTGGGCGAGCTGTGGCGCAAGGACGGCGTCGGGTACGGCCTCGTCCGTCTCCCCGACGAGGTCGGGCCGGGCGAGTTCGGCGTGCACCCCGCGCTGCTGGACGCCGCCCTGCACACGCTCGCGGCGCTGCGCAGCACCGATGAGGCCGTGATCCTGCCCTTCGAGTGGAGCGGTGCCGAGCTGCGGTCGACCGGGGCCGGTGAACTGCGGGTCCGGGTGGAACTGGACGAGGCGCAGTCGTCGGCGCGCCTGCTGGCCGCCGATCCGTCCGGGCATGTCGTGGTGTCGGGGACGCTGGCGCTGCGCGAGGCGACGCGGGAGCAGATCCGCGGGAGCCGCGCGGCCCGGCATCTGTACCAGGTCTCGTTCACCCCTGCCCGCGCGCTGCGCGAGATGCCGCACGACGACCTGTGGGTGGTCGGCGGGGCGGACGGCCTGGCCCGTGCGCTGGGTGCCGAGGCGGTGCCGGACCTGGCGGCGGCGCTCGGCGCGCTCGGCGAGGACGAGCAGCCGCCCGCGCGCATCGTGGTGGACGCCACGGGCGCCGCGCCGGGCGACGACGCTCCGGACGCGGAGTCGGTGCGCGGTGCGGCCGCGGCCGTGCTGACGCAGGTGCAGGACGTGGTCGCGGAGCCGCGGCTCGCCGGGACCGAGCTGGTCTGGGTGACCCGCGGTGCCGTGGGCGAGGGCGCGTTCGACCTGGCGCACGCGCCGGTGTGGGGCGTGGTCCGCGCGGCTCGTGCGGAGTCCCCGGAGCGTGTGCTGCGGCTGGTGGACCTGGATGCCGGAGCGGTGGACGCGGAGCTGCTGGAACAGGCCGTCTCCGTCGAAGGCGAGCCGGAGATCGCGCTCCGCGACGGCCGGATACTCGTCGCCCGCCTCACCCGCGCCGAACAGCCCGAACACAGCGACACCCCCCGCTTCGACCCCGAGGGCGCGGTCCTGATCACCGGCGGCACCGGAGAACTCGGACAGGCACTCGCCACCCACCTCGTCACCGAACACGGCATCCGCCACCTCGTCCTCACCTCACGACGCGGCACCGACGCCCCCGGCACCGACGACCTCCTCACCACCCTCACCGAGGCCGGAGCCGACACCGTCACCATCCACGCCTGCGACATCACCGACCACCACCAGACCCACACCCTCATCACCACCCTCACCCGCCCCCTCACCGCCGTCTTCCACCTCGCCGGAACCCTCGACGACGGACTCCTCACCACCCAGACCACCGAACGCCTCCACACCGTCCTCGCACCCAAGATCGACGGCGCCCTCCACCTCCACACCCTCACCACCGACCACCCCCTCACCGCCTTCGTCCTCTACTCCTCCGCCGCCGGCATCCTCGGCGGCGCAGGCCAGAGCACCTACGCCGCCGCCAACACCTTCCTCGACGCACTCGCCCACCACCGCCGCACCCAAGGCCAGGTCGCCACCAGCCTCTCCTGGGGCCTGTGGGAACAGGCCGGCACCGGCATGACCGCCCACCTCGGCGACGCCGAACTCGCCCGCATGCGCCGCCAGGGCGTCACCGCCCTCACCACCCCCCAAGCCCTCCACCTCCTCGACACCACCCTCACCTCCCACCACCCCCACACCATCCCCGTCAAACTCGACCTCGCGACGTTGCAGCGGGACGCCGATCGCGACGGTGAGACGCGTCCGCTGTTCAGGTCGCTGCTGCGCGCGCCGCGCCGGCGGGCGGCAGGCTCCCTGGACGGCGGCACGCTGCGCGACCGGCTCGCGCCGCTCGCCGAGGAGGAGCGCCGCCAGGAGCTGATCGGGCTGGTGTGCGGTGAGGCCGCCGTGGTGCTGGGCATCGCGGACGCTTCGGCACTCGGGGCGGGCCAGGTGCTGAAGGACCTGGGCATCGACTCGCTGATGGCGGTCGAGCTGCGCCGCCGCCTGTCGGCCGCGGCCGGGGTGTCGCTGCCGGCGACCCTGGCCTTCGACTACCCGACCCCGTCCGCCATCGCCGGACTCCTCCTCGACAAGCTCGCCCTGGGCGGGACGCCGAAGCCGACGGCCTCGCGCCGTGCCCGGCGCACCGGAGGGGACGAGCCGATCGCGGTCGTGTCGATGTCCTGCCGCCTGCCGGGCGGCATCGACACCCCCGAGGCGTTCTGGGAGCTGCTGGCCGGCGGCGGCGACGCCGTCGGTCCGTTCCCGGCACGCTGGGACGGGCTCGACCTGTACGACCCGGACCCGGAGACGCCCGGCAAGTGCTATGCCCGCGAGGGCGGTTTCCTCGACGACATCGAGGGCTTCGACGCCGAGTTCTTCGGGATCACCCCGCGTGAGGCGCTGTCGATGGACCCGCAGCAGCGGATCGTCCTGGAGACCGTGTGGGAGGCCCTGGAGCGGGCCGGGGTCCGCCCCGAGGCGCTGTCCGAGTCCCGGACCGGTGTCTACCTGGGCACCATGGGCTCCGACTACGGGAATCTGCACAACCACGACTACGACGCGCTGGACGGCTACCTGAGCACGGGCAACGCGAGCAGTGTGCTGTCGGGCCGGGTCTCGTACGCGCTGGGGCTCCAGGGGCCCGCGCTGACCGTGGACACGGCGTGCTCGTCGTCGCTGGTCGCCACCCACCTCGGGGTGACCGCCCTGCGCAACGGCGAGTGCGAGACGGCGCTGGTCGGCGGCGTCACCGTGATGTCGACTCCGGCGACGTTCGTGGAGTTCAGCCGTCTCAAGGGCCTGTCGGCCGACGGGCGTTGCCGCAGTTTCTCGGCGGGCGCGGACGGCGCCGGCTGGGCCGAGGGCGCGGGCGTCCTCCTGCTCAAGCGGCTCTCCGACGCGGAGCGCGACGGAGACGACGTGCTCGCCGTCATCCGGGGCAGCGCCGTCAACCAGGACGGACGCAGCCAGGGCCTCACCGCCCCCAACGGGCCGTCGCAGCAGCGCGTCGTCCAGGACGCGCTCACCGCCGCGAGGCTCACCCCGGACGACATCGACGCCATCGAGGCCCACGGCACCGGCACCAGCCTCGGCGACCCCATCGAGGCCGGCGCCCTGGCGGAGGTCTTCGGTCCCACCCGAGCCCAGGAGCGGCCCCTCTACCTCGGCTCGTCCAAGTCGAACATCGGGCACGCCCAGGCAGCCGCCGGCGTCGCGGGCGTCATCAAGATGATCCTCGCCCTCCAGCACGAATCCCTGCCGAAGACCCTCCACGCCGACGAGCCCAGCACCCACATCGAGTGGGACGGCTCCGGTCTGGAGCTGCTTCAGGAGGCCCGGCCGTGGCAGCGCGGCGAGCGCGTCCGCCGTGCGGGCATCTCGTCGTTCGGCCTCAGCGGCACCAACGCGCACCTCGTCCTGGAGGAAGCCCCCGCGACGGAGCCGGCCGAGACGGCGGCCGAGTCCACCGGCACCCCGGCCCTCCCGGTGCCCATCGTCCTGTCGGGCCGGGACGGAACGGCGCTGCGCGCACAGGCGCACCGCTGGGCCGACTGGCTTCAGGCCCGGCCCGAGACCCCGCTCGCGGACGTGGCCACCGCCGCCGCCCTGCACCGCACCCACTTCGACTCCCGCGCCGCCGTCCTCGCCGCATCGGCCGAGGAGGCCGTCGCCGGCCTGCGCGCCCTGGGCGAGGACGCCTCGCACGCCGGGCTCGTCCGGGGCGAGGTGACCGGGGACACCGGGCTCGGTGTCCTGTTCACCGGGCAGGGCAGCCAGTACGCGGGCATGGGACGGCAGCTGTACGAGGCGTTCCCCGCCTACCGCGCCGCCTTCGACGCCGTGTGCGCGGCCGTCGACCCGCACCTGGGGAGGTCCCTGGCGGAGGTGGTCTTCCCGGACGCCGTCCCGGACGGGGACGACGGCGACGCCACGGGCTCGGGCGCACTCGTCCACGCGACCGAGTACACCCAGCCCGCGCTGTTCGCCCTGGAGGTCGCGCTCTACCGGCTGTGGGAGTCGTGGGGCGTCACCGCGACGGCCGTCGCGGGGCACTCCGTCGGCGAGTTCGCCGCGGCCCACGTCGCCGGAGTCCTGAGCCTCCCGGACGCGGCGGGGCTCGTGGTCGCCCGCGGCCGGCTCATGCAGTCCTGCCGCACGGACGGCGCCATGGTCTCCGTCGAAGCGGGCGAGGACGCGGTGCTCGACGCGATCGGCGACCGGCCCGGCCTCGGCATCGCCGCTCTCAACACCCCCGCGCAGACGGTCGTCAGCGGGGACGCCGACGCGGTCGACGCCCTCGCGGCGGACTTCGCCGGGCGGGGTCTGCGCACCCACCGGCTGACCGTCTCGCACGCCTTCCACAGCGCGCACATGGACACGATGCTCGACGCGTACGCCGCGGTGGCGGCCGGCTGCGACTTCCGGGCGCCCGCGATCCCGCTGGTGGACACGCGGACCGGAGCCTGGCACGCCGGCGACACCGCCGCCGGGGAGGGCGTCCGTTCGCCGGAGCACTGGGTGCGGCAGGTCCGCGAGGCGGTCCGGTTCACCGATGCCCTCGGCACGCTCGCGGAGCACGGTGTGCGGCGCTTCCTGGAGTGCGGGCCGGCTCCCGCGCTCACCCACATGGGCACGCAGACGCTGGACCCCGCCCACTTCACGCCGAGCATGCGCCCCGCCAAGGGCGGGGAGGGCACGGCGGACGAGCCGCGCACCCTGCTGGCCGCGCTCGCCCGGCTGCACACGGCGGGCCTCCCGGTCGACTGGTCGCGCACCCCGCTGTCCGGCGCGTTCCGCGCCGCCGGACTGCCGACGTACGCCTTCCAGCGCACGCGGTACTGGAAGGAGCAGTCGTCCCGCACGGACGTCCGCGGGTCGGGTCTGGGGCAGGGCAGCCACCCGTGGCTGCCGGCGACGGCGGTGCTGGCGGGCGGGGACGGGCATCTGCTGTCCGGCGCCGTGTCCACGGCCGACCACCCCTGGCTGACCGGGCACGCCGTGTTCGACTCCGTGCTGCTGCCCGGCACCGGTCTGCTGGACCTGGCCTGGGCCGCCGCGGACACCGTGGGCGCCGCCCGCGTCGCGCACCTCACCCTGGGCCGGCCCCTGGTCCTCGACGGGTCCGCGCGGTCGCGGATCCAGGTGCGCGTCGGCGAGCCGTCGCAGGACGGACGACGGGCGATCACCGTGTACAGCCAGCCCGAGGACGCCGTCGACCCGCAGGTGTGGACCCTGAACGCCGAAGGAGAGCTGGACGACGTCCGGGTTCCGGCGGCTGCGGACGGCGACGGCTTCGCCGAGCTGAGCGCCTGGCCCGTGCCCGGGGCCGAGAGCGTGGAACTGGACGGCTTCTACGCCGGGATGGAGGCCCGGGGAGTCCGGTACGGCTCCGCCTTCCGCGGTCTGACGGAGCTGTACAGCCGGGACGGTGTCGCCTACGGGCGGATCCTGCTGCCCGACGCCACGCCCGGCGCGGACGGGTTCGGGCTGCACCCGGCCCTGTTCGACGCGGCCCTGCACACCCTCGCGGGCACGGCACCGGACGGGCAGGACGCCGAGGGCGACACGGTGCTGCTGCCGTTCGCCTGGTCGGACGTCACCCTGTACGCGACGGGTGCGAGGGAGCTGCGGGTCCGGGTCGAGCTGACGGAGTCCGGCGAGGGCGCCGAGACCAGCGCGTCGGTGTTCCTCGCCGACGGCACGGGCCGGCCGGTGGCATCGGCCGGCGGCCTGCGCCTGAAGCGGGCGAGCGCCGAGCAGCTGCGCTTCGACGGGCCCGGCGCGGCCGACCACCTGTACCGGGTGGAGTTCCAGCCGGTGGAGCCGGAGGCGCTGACGGCACCCGGTGCCGACACCACCGCCGGCCCGCTGGTCATCGGCGACGCCGACGGGATCGTGGCGCGCTCGCTGCACGCCCCGGCCTTCGCGGATCTCGACGCGCTCCTCGCCGCCGACCCGGCGCCGCACCGCATCGTGGTGGACCACACCGCGCAGCGCCCGGATGGAGCCGGAGCGTCCACGGCCGGGCAGGCCCATGCCGTGGCCGCGGCGGAACTCGCGCTGGTGCAGCAGCTGCTGGCGTCACCCGCGCTGGCGGACACCGAGGTCGTGTGGGTGACGCGGGACGCCGTCGGCGCCCGCCCGGAGGACACGGTCGCGTCGCTCGGCACCGCTCCCCTGTGGGGTCTGGTCCGCGCGGTGCGGACCGAGAGCCCGGAACGGACGTGGCGTCTGGTGGACGTCTCCGCCGACGCCGACGTCCCGGCGCTGCTCGCGGCGGCGCTGGGCGTCACGGGCGAGCCGGAACTGGCGCTCCGCGGCGAGCTGGTGTTCGTCTCGCGCCTCGCGCGGGCCGGCACCGACGGCACGGTCGCGGTGCCCGACTCCGGGGCGTGGGCTCTGGACGTGCGGGAGAAGGGCCGGCTGGACACGTTCGAGGCACTGCCGCTGGACACCGCGGAGCCGCTCGGCCCCGGCGAGGTCCGGATCCGGGTCCGCGCCGCCGGACTCAACTTCCGCGACGTCCTCAACGCCCTGGACATGGTCCACGCGCCGAAGTTCGGCCTGGAGTGCGCCGGCGTGGTCATGGAGGCCGGACCGGAGGTGAAGCACCTGCGGGCCGGTGACCGTGTCATGGGCCTGGCCGTCGGCTCCTTCGCCACCGAAGTCCGTGCCGACGCCCGCGTCATGACCCGTATCCCCGACCACCTCGGCTACGCCGAGGCCGCCACTGTCCCCCTCACGTTCCTCACCGCCTACCACGGTCTCGTGGACCTCGGCCGGCTCCAGCCGGGCGAGAAGCTCCTCGTCCACGCCGCCGCCGGCGGCGTCGGCATGGCGGCGGTGCAGCTCGCCCGCCACCTCGGCGCCGACGTCTGGGGCACCGCCAGCACCGGCAAGTGGCCCGCGCTGAACGCGCTCGGGCTCACGGACGACCGCCTGGCCTCCTCCCGCACCACCGAGTTCGCCGGGACGTGGCGCGACGTGCCCTTCGACGTCGTCCTCAACTCCCTGAGCCGGGAGTACATCGACAGGACCCTGCCGCTGCTCACCGAGGGCGGACGGTTCCTGGAGATGGGCAAGACGGACATCCGCGACCCGCAGCAGGTCACCACGGACCACCCCGGCATCCACTACCGGGCGTTCGACCTGATGGACAGCGGACCCGACCGCATCCACGACATGCTGGAGGAGCTGGCCGCCCTCTTCACCGACGGCGTCCTCCACCCGCTGCCGCACCACGCCTACGACGTCCGGGAGGCCCCGCACGCCTTCCGTCACATGGCGCAGGGACGTCACACCGGCAAGATCGTCCTGACCCTGCCGCAGCCCCTCGACCCCCGCGGCACCGCCCTGGTGACCGGCGGCACCGGCGCACTCGGACAGGCGCTCGCCGAGCACCTCGTCCGCGAGCACGGCGTCCGCCACCTCGTGCTGACCTCCCGTCAGGGACCGGACGCCCCCGGCGCCGGCGCCCTCACCGACCGGCTCCGCGCCGCCGGCGCGGACGGCGTCCGCATCCTCGCGTGCGACGTGAGCCGTCGCGAGGACGTCGCCGCCGTGGTGTCCGCCGTCTCCGCGGACCATCCGCTGACGGCGGTGGTGCACCTGGCCGCCGTCCTCGACGACGGCATCGCCCGCAACCAGTCGGCGGACCGGATGGCCGCCGTCCTGGCGCCGAAGGTCGACGGGGCGCTGCACCTGCACGAGCTGACCGCCGGCGAGGACCTGGCCGTCTTCGCGGTGTTCTCGTCGGTCGCCGGGCTGTTCGGTTCCCCCGGGCAGGTCAACTACGCGGCCGCCAACGCCTTCCTGGACGCCTTCGCCGCCCACCGCCACGGGCGCGGGCTGCCGGCGCTCAGCCTCGGCTGGGGGCTGTGGGACCAGGGCGGCACGGGCATGACCGCGCATCTCGGGGAGGCCGAGCTGGCCCGGATGCGCCGCGGCGGCGCCCGCCCGCTCGGGGTCGAGGAGGGGCTCGCGCTCTTCGACGCCGCGCTGCGCAGGCCCGAGGCGCACCTGGCCCCGGTCAAGCTGGACCTGGCGGCGCTGGGTCAGCAGGAGAACGTGGCACCGCTGCTCGGCTCCCTGGTGCGGCCGCGGCTGCGGCAGGCGTCCGCCGCGGCGCCGCAGGCGTCGGGCTTCCTCGACCAGCTGGCCGCCCTGGACGAGGCGGCGCGGCTGGAGACGCTGGTGGAGTTCGTCCGCGGCGAGGTGGCGGCCGCCGTCGGTCTGCCGGGCGCCCACGCGGTCGCCCCGGACAAGCCGTTGCAGGTGCTGGGCCTCGACTCGCTGATGTCGGTCGACCTGAAGAACCGGATCGCCGCCCGGACCGACACGGACCTGCCCAGCACCCTGGCGTTCGACTACCCGACGCCGACCAGGATCGCGGAGTTCCTGCTCGGCAAGCTGCGCCTGACGGGCGCGGCCGAGGACGTACCGCCGCAGGACCCCATGGCGGCCGCCCGCTGGGCCATCGGCAAGGCGGGTGCCGCGCTGCTGCGGGAGAGCGGACTGCTCGCGCAGCTGCTCGACCTGGCCCAGGGCACGAACGCGCCGAAGCAGCGCGGGGCGAGCGACGCCCTCCAGGCGGCCGAGTCGCTCAGCGACTCGGACATCGACCGGGCCCTCGACCTCGTGCTCGGCGACTTCGCCGCCTGACCGGTACCTGTGACGACGGAAGGAAGACAGTGATGAGCAACCGGATCGTGGTGATGGGCGGGGGGATATCCGGTCTGTCCGCCGCGCTGCTGCTGGCCCGGCGGGGCTTCGAGGTGACCGTTCTGGAGCGTGACCAGGCCCCGCCCGGGGAGCTGGCCGCGATCGGGGACTGGCACCGGCCCGGCGCCCCGCAGACCCGCCAGCTGCACACGTTCCTCGGACTGTTCCGGCAGCACCTCCGCACCCACCTGCCCGACGTGCTGGAGGACCTGCTGGCCCACGGCGCCGAGGAGGTCGGCATCGCGACGCCCTCCGGAGAGGCTGCCGCCGGCGCCGAGGACCTGGTGGTCCTGGCCTCGCGGCGCCCGACCGTGGAGTGGGCGCTCGAACGCGCCCTGCGCCGGGAGCCGGGCGCCGAGATCCGCTACGGCACGTCGGTGCGGCGGGCCGAGGTTCAGGACGGACGGATCAGCGGCGTCCTGGTGCGCGGCGGCGTCATCGACGCGGGCGTGCTCATCGACGCGGCCGGCCGGCGCTCCCCGCTGCGGGACGAGTTCACCGTCCTGGAGGGCGACGAGGAGTGCGGGGTCGTGTACAACACCCGCTTCTACCGGCTGCTGGACGGTGTGCCCCGGCCGCCGCTCAAGCGCGGCGTGACGACGATGGTCGCCGGCGACGGCTTCGGCGGCGGGCTGTTCTACCACGACAACCGCACGTTCGCGATCGGCATCGGCCGCCTCCCCGACGACAACGACCTGAAGGCGCTGCGCGAGGCTGACGCCTTCGACCAGGTCACCGCGCTCTTCCCGGAGTTCGAGCCGTGGCTGCGCGACGGCGCGTCCGAGGTGCTCACCGAGGTCGTGCCGATGGCGGGACTCCGCAACAGCCTGCGCGGTCTGGCGCCCGAGGCCCCCCTGGGCTACGGCGTGCTCGGCGACGCGCTCTGCACGACGGACCCGGCGTTCGGGCGCGGCGCGTCGGTGGCGATGCACCAGGCCGTGATGTTCGCCGAGGCGTTCGCGGGCGACCCGGGCTCGCTGCCCGGGCTCGTGCGGGAGGTCACGGCCCGCGCCAAGGAGTGGGTGCGGCCCTGGTACGACGACTCGGTCCAGGCCGACTTCGTCCGCACCCGGCTCTGGCAGGCCTCGGTCGACGGGCATCCGCTGCCGCAGGGGGCGGGGGTGCCGCCGGTGAGCCTGTTCAGCCTCATGGAGGCCGGCGAGCACGATCCGCACCTGTGGCAGGCGGCGCAGCGGGTGGCGGGGCTGCTGGCGCCGCTGGACAGCCTGGACACCCCGGAGAACCGGCGGCGTCTTCAGGAGGTCTGGGCGTCCGGCCATCGCCCGCAGCCGCCCTCCGGACCCAGCCGGGCGGACCTGGTCGAGGTGCTGGCAGCGTCGTCGCGCTGATCCCGGCGGGGCGGCGGGGCGCGGGTGCGCGCCCGCGCTGCCGCGCGGCGAAGCGCGGGGCGCCGGCAACGAGCAACGAGCAACGAGCAACGAGCAACGACGTCGTGAACGCGTCTCAGCCGGCGACGGCGCAAGCCGTGAGCCGTGCGGTCGAAGCGCCCGCGCACCGGACCCCCGAGGCGCGGGACTCCGAGACCCCGGGACATCAGGACTCCCGGACATCGGGGCTCCGGGACTCCGGAACATCAGGGCATCAGGGCATCAGGACGTGCGGGAACGAGGGAACGGAGGTACGCGGATGCGGCCCATCGCCTGTCACTGTGCGGGTTCCGGCCAGTTCGTCATGGCACGGCTCCGGCTCCGGCCGGTACCGGGCCGGCGGGGACCCCGGTCCGCCCGCGGCGCGGCTTCCGGCCGGTGTGCGGGACGGCGCGGCGCCCCTCCGGCCCACGGGGCTCCGGACGCCGCCGAGGACTGAGCGGCAGCCGCCCGGGGCGGTCACCGGCAACGGCGAGCGCGACGTGCTCGTCCGGTCCGCCCCGGGCGGGGCGGGGCGGACGAGCACGTCGCGCTGGAGTGGTGCGGGACCCGTCGCCTGCGGCGAGGACCGGGCGGAACCGGTCAGTCGGCGGTCCTGGCGACGAGGGCGGTCAGTTCCTGGAGGGAGTACTCACGGCGGCCGGGACGGCCGTAGCGGGTGAGCTTGCCGCGGGTGGCCCACTGCCGGATGGTGGCCTCGGAGACGCCCGCGGCGAGAGCGGCGAGCTTGGTGGGGACCGTGCGGGTGCCGGCGTTCTTGACGGGGGTCATGGTTCGCCTTCCGTGAGTGCGTGGTGTCGGGGCGGGTCGGCCGGGCGGGACGCCGGCCGGACTCACGCGAGACTGCTCAGCAGCAGCCAGCGGTCCGGCGGCAGCACATGACCGGCCGTGCAGCGCACCGCGTGCGTCTGGCCGGGTCCGCGCACCGTGAGGACGCGCTCCGGGCAGTCGCCGACCGGGCACGGGCCGAGCTCCTGGGGGACCGCCGGCCGGGGCTCGAGCGCCGAGCGGGCGACGTTGACGGCCCTGCGGACCTCGGCCGCGCACTCGCCCGCCGCCGGGTGGGCGGCGAGCCAGTCGACATGCCGGGCGAGGAACGCGGCGAGCGGGCCCGCCTCGCGCCGGGACGGGCCCCCCACGCGCCGCTCGGCGATGACGGTGCCGGCCCAGGAGGCGAGCACCGGAATCATGTCACCGCGGGCCTGCAGGGCCGCTTCGTTGAGCCGGATGCCCTGCCGGGCACGGCCCGAGCTGACCCGTTCCGTGATGCCCGGCCGGGCCGGCGAGAGCACCTCTCCGCAGTCCTCGTACAGGGCCGGCAGCGAGCCGAGATCGTCCCGCAGCCGGTCGCGGCACACCTGGCAGAGCCGCTGCCCCGGGGCGGCGGTCCGCGGCTGGAACTCCCCGGACCGCCGGTCGCGCCGGCAGTGGCCCGCTTCGCACAGTGACTGAATCGCCATCCGTTCTCTGCTTCCCTCCCCCGTTCCCGCCGGGTTCCGGCGGGGTCCTACAGACAGGGCAAGTATGGCGCGGCGTCCTGGAACCCGGCTCGAACACGCATCCAGTGCCAGGTCAGCTCTCGATCAGGACCTCCATGTACGGCGGGAACTCGGGCACGCGGGCGAGGTCGTGCTCCAGGACGGAGATCTCGCCGCCGTCGGTGGTCTCCCGGAATCCGGCGAACTTGTAGGTGACGTACATGCTGCGGTTGCGGCTGGTGGCGACGAACTCCGCGCGGAGCTTGACGCCGGCGGCGGCGGCCTGACGGATGAGGTGCGCGAGCAGCACCGATCCGACGCCCCGCGACATCACCCGGCAGGACATCAGGAGCAGCTTGACGGTCCAGGCGTCCTGGCCGCGCTCGACGAGGGCCAGCCCGATCTTCCCGTACGTCCCGTAGGTGTCCTCCAGGCCGGCGACCAGCAGGTCGTGGTCGGGTGACTGGCGGAACGCGTCCAGCTCCTCGTACGAGTAGGTGTAGCCGGTCGCGTTGAGCTGGTTGGTGCGTACGGTGAGTTCCTCGGCGCGCTGGAGGTCGCGCTCCTGGGCGGGCGCGATGGTGAAGCGCATGTTCAGCGAGGTGAGGAACTCCTCGGCCGTGCCCTCGTGGCCGTCCTCGGCGACGTTGCGTGCGGCGTCGGCGCGGTAGAGGTGGCGGCGCTCCCGGGAGTCCGCGGTGACGAACCGCGGGTGCATCTCGGGCAGGCCGGGGATGCGCTCGGCGTCGAGGGCGTCGATGCACAGCACCTGGGGGTGCGTGAAGCGGACCTCGTCGCGCTCGAACGGCTGGTCGTCGACGAAGGCCAGGGTGTCGATGCCGATGTTGATCGCCTCGGCGACGGCCTTCACGGAGTCCGACTTGTTGCCCCAGTTGATCTGGGGGTACAGGAAGTACTCGGCGATGCCCAGTTCCTCGAGCTTGGCCATGGCCGCGTCGTGGTCGTTGCGGCTGGCGACCGAGTGGAGGATGCCCCGCTCGTCGAGGGTCTTGAGGACGTCCACGACACCGGGGCGCAGCTTCACGTCCCCGTCCTCGAGGAGCACTCCGTCCCAGACGGTGTTGTCGAGGTCCCACACCACGCATTTGACAGTCGTCATCGTCCCTCACTCCTGGGGGTCGCAGCGGCCTTCCGGTGACGGACGAGGGCGCGCTCCTGGAACGCGTACTCGGCGAGGCCGATCTGATGAATCTGGGAGCTTCCCTCGATGATCTCCATGACCCGGGAGTCACCGAGGTAGCGCTGCACCGGGAAGCCCGAGCTGCAGCCGTTGGCGCCGTGGATCTGCACGGCGGAGGCCGCGGCGCGGCTCGCGGCGGTCGAGGCGAAGTACTTCGCCGTGGACGTCTGGGCGAGTGCGCCGGGGTCGCCCTCGTCGCGCAGCCGGCCCGCTTCGAGGCACATCAGCCGGGCCGCGCGGGCGTCGGTGTACATGTTGCTGATCATCTGGCGCACCAGCTGGTGGTCCTTGATCGGCGTGCCGAAGGTCTCCCGGTTGCCCGCGTAGTCGACGCTCGCCTCCAGGCAGGCGTCGACGATGCCGACGCAGCCCCAGCCGACGGTGTAGCGGCCCAGGTCGAGGGCGGTGCCGACGACGTGGGAGAGGCCGAGGCCGGGCCGGGCGAGGACGTGGCCGGCCGGGACCCGGCAGCCGTCGAGGCGGACGTCCGCCGTCATCGAGGCGCGGATGCCGATCAGGTCCTCGATCAGCTCGGTGCTCAGCCCGGCGGTGTCCCGCTCCACCAGGACGGCGGTGGGCCCTTCGGGGGAGCGGCCGAGGACGAGGAAGACGTCGGCGGTCTCGCCGTACGTGGTCCACGTCTTGTGGCCGTCGATCAGCCAGGAGTCCCCGTCCCTGGTGAGGCGGGTGGTGACGCCCGCGGCGTCGCTGCCGGCTCCCGGCTCGGACACGGCGAGCGCTCCGATGCTCTCGCCGGCGGCGAGGCGGGGCAGCCAGGTCTCCTTGAGTTCCCGGCTCCCCCACCGCGCGACCGCGTGCGCCACCATGGTGTGCACGGTGAGGAGGCTGCGCAGCGACGAACAGGCACGCCCCAGTTCCCCGGCGAGCAGTCCGAGTGTCACGGCGTCGGCCCCGCCGCCGCCGTACCGGGTCGCGACCGGCAGGCCGAGCAGCCCTTCGGAGGCGAGCAGTGCGACGATCTCCGGCGGAGTGCGCTGCGTGCGGTGGTACGCGTCGGCGTGCGGAACGACGTGGCGGTCGGCGAAGGCCCGGAACTCCTTCTGGGCCTGGGCCTGTTCCGCCGTGAGCGTGCTGGTCATCAGCGTGGCGTCCCCTCGGGTGTCAGGATGCCACGGGGGCGGAGAGCTTGCGGCTGACGAACGCGTCGAGGGCTCCCACGGAACGGAAGTTGTCGAGTTCCAGGTCGTCGTTGTCGATGGTGAGGCCGAACTCGTGCTCCACGAAGGAGACGAGCTGGATGGCGAACATCGAGCTGACGAATCCGAGCTGGAAGATGTCGTCGTCGTCCTTGAGGTCCTGCACCGGGAAGAAGCGGGACAGGTACTCCGCGATCTTCGCCTTGTTGTCAATGCTCATGTCATGTTCCGTCCTGTTTCGGTGGGCCCTGCGGTGGATGTGCGGGGGCCCGGTCAGCGGTAGGAGAAGAAGCCTTCGCCGCTCTTTCGCCCCAGCAGGCCGGCGGCGACCATCTTCTTCAGCAGGGGTGCGGGCCGGTACTTGCTGTCGTTGAAGCTCTCGTAGAGCACCTCGACCGACTTCAGGATGGTGTCGAGGCCGATCAGGTCCGCCGTCTCCAGCGGCCCCATCTTGTGGTCGAAGCAGGTCTTGAAGATGCGGTCGACGTCGGTCGGCGTGGACACGCCGTCCTGCACCAGGAAGACGGCCTCGTTGATGGTGAGCATCAGGACGCGGTTGGACACGAAGCCCGGCACGTCCTCGACGACGATGCACTCCTTGCCCATCCCGGCGAGGAACCTGCGGGCGGTGTCGATGGTCTCCGGGGTGGTGTGGTGGCCGCGGATGACCTCCACCATCGGCTTCATCGGCACCGGGTTCATGAAGTGCATGCCGACGATGTTCTGCGGGCGGCCGGTGACCGAGCCGACGCGGGTGATGGAGATCGCCGAGGTGTTGACCGCGATCCGCACCTCGGGCCTCAGGATGCGGTCCAGCTGCTCGTAGACCTTCTCCTTGATGCTCCAGTCCTCGGTGACGTTCTCGACCACGAAGTCGGCCTTGGCCAGGAGCTCGTAGTCGGTGGTGAACTCGATCTTCTCGATCACGGCCGCCGGATCGACGGCGGCGGCCCGGTTGAAGAGGGCGAAGGCGCGCAGGCTGGTGCGCAGTTCGCGCCTGGCGTTGTCGAGCACCTCCTCCGAGACGTCCACCAGGATGACCTGGTGGCCCGTCTGCGCGAGGTTCTGTGCCACACCGACGCCCATGACGCCGGCGCCGACGACTCCTACTGTGGTGAATTCCATTCGTCCGGCTCCGTTACCGTGCGCCGCGTACGGCGTAGATGTTGTGGATGTCGGTCCCGACGTACAGCTCGTCCTGTTCGGCGGTGACGGTGAAGCCCCGGTCCTCCAGCAGGGCGACGAGGCGTGCGACCTCGCCGTCCGCGTCGTGCGCCTCGAGGGCCATCTGCTGGATCTTGGGCCAGTCCTCGTCGGCGATGCCGTCGATGACCTGTCGCTCGCTCTTCTGCACGTCGATCTTGATGAGGTCGATGCGCTCGATGCCCTGCTCGCGGATGACCGCGCTCAGCGGGCGCAGCCGGGCCGTGTACTCGATGGCCTCGAAGCGGACGTCCATCAGCTCCTCGGCGTAGGCCGTGAGCCGGCGGGCCTCCTCGTCCGTGTTCCGGCCGTCGGTCTGCTGACCGGCGTTCTGCTGGTTGACGGTCTGCTGGTTGGCGATGATGGTGCGGAGGTTGTGCTTCTCCTCCTCCTCGTCCGGGTGGAACGAGGACATCCCGGAGCTGCGGGGGTAGAAGGTGAAGCGTGCCTCGGCCTCGGTGTCGGAGATGCCGATGTTGAACAGCTTCGCGTCGACGCCGTGCTCGGCGATGTTCTTGGAGAGCAGTTCGAACATCGGCGGGGCGGGCTCGAAGGCGTAGACCTTCACCCCGGGCGCCTCGTAGTGGGCGAAGAGGGAGAACAGGCCGATGTTGCCGCCGACGTCGACGACCGTGTCACCGCTGCGCAGCGAGATGCCGTTCTTGGCGTAGACGCGGTGGTCGAAGATGTCCTCGTAGAAGTGGCGGGTCTCCGCCTCGTTCTGGTGGTGGACCGTCAGGCCGTTGGGCAGCTGGAAGCGGGCCTGGCTGCTGCCGGTGTGCGAGGAGCCGGATCTTTCGCCCTCCGTGTCGGGGTCGCCGCCGTCGCGCAGGACGTCGATGGCCGCCGCCATGCGGGTGAGGGTGGCGAACTCGTACACCTGCCGCAGGGCCAGTTCGACGCCGAAGGCCCGGCTGATCCGCAGCATCAGGCGGGTGGCGAGCAGCGAGTTGCCGCCGAGCTCGAAGAAGCTGACGTCGCGGGGGAGGTCCTCGTTCTTCAGGATCCTGGCCCACACGGCCCGCAGTCCGGTCTCGGTCTCGCTCACGGCGGTCTCCGACGGGGCGTCCGCGTCCTTCCGCGCCGGGGCGGATCCCGCCTCGACGGCCAGGTCGGCGCAGGGCAGTCCGTGCCAGGCGGCGTCGGCGTCCGCGAGCCACAGCCGGCCCAGGGCCTTCAGGGCGACGGTCGTGTCGGCGTGCGGCTCCAGGGAGTGGCGCATGGAGGCGACGACGGCGCCGGTGTCGCCGCCGCGGACGACGGTCGCGAGGCTGCTCAGCGTCTGGCCGGGGCCGGACTCCAGCAGGAGGCGGTCCTGGCCGAGGTGGCGCAGGCCGTCGGCGAAGCGGACCGGGCTGAGCAGGTGGCGGGCCCAGTACGCCGGGTCGGTGGCCTCCTCGTCGGTGACGGGGCGGCCCGTGACGTTCGAGACGTACGGAATCCGGGGCGCGTTGAGCGTCAGTCCGCGGGCGATGTCGGTGACCCGGTCGGCGATCGGCTCCATCATCGACGAGTGGAACGCGTGCGTGGTCGTCACCCGGCGGGTGACGACGCCGCGGCCCGCGAGGGTCCGCTCCAGCTCGCGGACGTCGTCCACCGGGCCGCCGACCACGCAGAACTCGGGGCCGTTGACGGCGGACAGCGAGATGTTCCCGCCGGTCAGCGGCAGCACCTGCTCCTCCGGCAGCATCACCGCGAGCATCGTGCCCGCCGGCAGCTCGTCGATGAGCGCGGCCCGCCGGGCGACGAGGACCAGCGCGTCCTCCAGCGACAGGACGCCGGCCAGGGTGGCCGCGACGTACTCGCCGAGGCTGTAGCCGATCATCACGGCCGGCCTGACGCCCCACGACTCCCAGAGGGTGGCCAGCGCGTACTCGATGACGAAGAGCGCGGGCTGGGCGACGCGTGTGGCGTTGAGGCGCTGCTCCTCGGCGCTCTGCTCGCGGGTGTCGCGGCCCAGCATGCGGCGCAGGTCCATGACGGGGGCCTGGTCCGCGGCGGCCGGCTCGGGGCGTCCGGCGGCGGAGAAGACCACCTCGCGGATGTCCAGGCCGAGTTCGGGGGCGAGGGCGTCGGCACAGCGGTCCACCGAGGTCCTGAAGACCGGGAAGTCGCGGTACAGGTCGCGGCCCATGTCGAGGTAGTGGTCGCCCAGTCCGGGGAACATGAGGGCGACGCCGGCGCGGGCGCCCGCGGTCTCGGCCGGGCCGAGCTCCACCGGGCCGCCGGGGCCGGTGAGGACGGCCGCGCGGTGCTGTCCGGTTCTGCCGCCGACACGCACCACACCGACCTGTTCGGCGGCCGTGAGGGCGCTGTCGGGCCGGGTGCGCAGCGCGGCGAGGCCGGCGTCCAGCAGGGCGGCGTCGGCGGCCTCGGCGAGTGCCAGGTGCCACTGCTCCCTCGCGTCGTCCGGTGCGGCCGTCGCGCGTTGGTTTTCCGCTGTGATCGTGTAGGGGCTCATGCCTCTCCTTGGAGATGACGGCCGGCCGGAAGGTGTGAGCGAGCCCACTGCCGCCCCGTTCCCTCCGAGGTGTCCGCTGTCATCCCGACCCTGTCGGCCCCGACTTGAGCGAGACCGGAGGAGCAGTCGGGCGTGCGTTCGGTCGTGGTTACGGTCGTGCGTTCGGTCGTGGTTCCGGTCGTGGTTCCGGTCGTGGTTCCGGTCGTGGTTCCGGTCAGGTTTCGGCAGACGTCGCCGAGCAGGGCGGGCAGCTCGGGGCCGCCCGCGAAGTAGTGGTCACCGGGCACGGTGCGGAAGGTGGCGGGGCCGGTGGTCCACCGGTGCCACTCCGCCATGTCCCCCGGGGTGCCCAGCGGGTCGCGCTCACCGGAGACGGCGAGCAGCGGCACGTCCGGCAGACCGTGCGGGCCCGCCTCCCGGGCGGCGACCCGCAGCCGGTGTCCCAGCGTCAGGTCGGCGCGGAGGACGGGGAGGACGGTGCGGTGCCAGTACCCGCCGGGGGCCGCGTGGTCCGGTACGGCGCCCAGCCGGGCCAGCAGGCCGACGAGTTCGTCCTCCGGCGCCGCCCAGGCGTCGGAGAGCACGGAGGGCACGGTGGGCGGGGGGCAGGCCCCGACGGCGAGCAGGGCGGGTCCCGGCAGGCCGGCCTCGTGCAGGGCGCGGGTCACGGTCCACGCGACCAGCGCGCCCAGGCTGTGCCCGTACAGGGCGAACGGCTGCGGGCGCGGGGCGCCGGCGAAACGGTCCATCAGGTCGGCGAGCAGCGCCTCGCGCCCGGTGACGGCCGGTTCGCCCGCGCGGCCGCCCCGGCCGGGCAGCGGCAGCGGGACGACCTCGACTCCCGGGCCGGTCCGGCCGGGCCACGCGTCGTACGAGGAGGTGCCCGCGCCGGCGTGGGCGAAGCAGTACAGGCGCACCGGCGGGGCGCCGTGGCGGGTGCCCGTCATGCGGCGAGGCCCGCGGCGGCCGCGGGATGCCCGGCACGGCCGGCGCGCTCCCACGTGAAGTCGGGCAGCCCGCCGAAGCAGTGGCAGCAGGCGGGGGTCCGGGACGTGTCCGCGCTCCGGGCGACGGCGCGGACCCGGCCGCCGGCCGGCCCGGCATCCGGGCAGCCCTCGGCGTCCGTCCTCCCGGTGCCGTGACCGATCTCGAGGATCTTGTCCCGGACCAGCTGCGCGTTCGGCGCGTAGGAGGTGCTGGAGACCTCGCACGCCGCGTGCACCAGGCCGGTGGTGACCCGGGGGCCGGGCGCCGCCCCGGGTGCCGGGCGCGCCTGCGGGAGCGGGTCGGGGAGTGTGTCGCCGGTCCGGCCGGCGACCTTGTCGGGACGCCCCGCGGTCGCGGACCGCGGGGGGAACGGGCGACGGGACATGGCACTCCAGAGGATCGGAGGATCGTGGTGGACGGGACACGGCCGGCGGGCCGGCGGCGGACGGACGCGCCGGGATGTTCCGGGACGCTCCGACGGTGCCGGTCGTACGCGGCCCGTCGTACGCGGTTCCCGTCGGCGGGCCGGTGGCGGGGCGACGGCGTCACCGGCGCGCACGCCGGCGCGGCCGCGTGGCCGTGAACGGCGGTGCGGTGCGCGCGGGTCGGGGCCCGGTGGCGTCCGGCGGTCCGGCCCGCCGGGACGGTGTGCGGCGGCCCGCCGGGACGACCGGAGTGCGCGTCCCCGCTGCCTCGACTGTCCCGACGACGGCTCGACCGCCGCTCGAACGGTGGTCGGCCGGGGCTCGACCCGCCCGTGCACCGCGGGGCGTGCCGCGGAAGCGGGCCCGTCCGCCCGAAGCGGTGTCCGGTGCCGCGATCACACGGCGGAGGACCGTCCCCGTCCCGGGCGTAAGCGGATGGCTCCGGCGACGCGGCACGGGGCATCTCCCGGCCGTGGCCGGGGAAGGGCGCTCCGGGCGCCGCGGGCCGGGAGGGGGTTTCCCCACACGCCCTAACGGCAGGGGTCCAGCGCCGGGTCCTTCAGGTGGCGGATGACGGTGTCCAGGATCTCTGTCCAGCGGTCGGCGAGGAAGAAGTGCCCGCCGGGGTGGACCTCGACGTCGAAGGGCCCGGTGGTGTGGTGTGCCCAGGTCCGCACGTCGGCGACGGTGACCCGCGGGTCGTCCGCGCCGGTGAAGGCGGTGACGGGGCAGGCGAGCGGGGGCTGGGGCCGGTAGGCGTACCGCTCGACGGCCCGGTAGTCGTTGCGCAGGGCGGGCAGCAGCATCTGCCGGATGTCCGGGTCGTCGAGGAGCTGCGATCCGGCGCCGCCCATGGACTGCACACGGGCGACGAACACGTCGTCCGGGATGTCGTGCCACGTCCGGCCGCGCCGCTCCACGGAGGGGGCGCGGCTGCCGGAGGCGAAGAGTTCGAGGGGTCCCCGGCCCGCTGCCTCCATCCGGCGGGCGACCTCGAACCCGACGAGGGAGCCCATGCTGTGGCCGAACAGCGCGTAGGGGCGGTCGGTGCAGGTCAGCAGGGACTCGGCGATGCGGTCGGCGAGGGTGCCGAGGTCCGGGACGAGCGGATCGGCGTACCGCTCGTGCCGGCCCGGGTACTGCACGGACACGACCTCGACGCGCGGCGCGAGGGCCTGCGCCACGGGGACGTAGAAACTGGCCGCCCCGCCCGCGTGGGGCAGGCAGACGAGGCGGACGGAGGCGTCCGGGGACGGGCGGTAGACGGTGAGGTAAGGGCTGCGCGTGCCGGGGCTGGCCGCCATGTCGTTCTCCCCCATCGCTGGTTCGGGTCAGCCCGTATCCAGTCACGGGGCGCTCTCGCGGCGCCGGAGCGCCCCTGGAGGGCTGCTCGAGCGCAGGACCGGGAGGGTCCGCGGGCGTCCGTCAGGACCGCGCCCTGGCGTACGTCATGATCGTGACGCCGCTGTCGAAGACCCGGCCCGAGACGACCTCGTAGCGCTGGGGGGAGTAGCCGGAGTCGAACAGCGGGACGCCGGAACCGATGACCACCGGGTTGATCTTGACGATGAGTTCGTCGATCTCGTCCCGCAGCGCCGCGGCGGCCTTCCCGCCGCCGCACAGCCAGATGTCGAGCCCGTCCTCCTTCTTCAGGGTCCGGACGAAGTCGAGCGGGTCGTCCCGGACCACCTCGACGGCGGGGTCCTCGGAGTCCTCCAGCCCGGAGGAGACGACGTACTGGCGCAGGTGCTGGTAGGGGCTGGTGTGGCCGTCGCGCAGGCCGCGTTCGTAGGTGCCCCGGCCCATCAGCACGGTGTCGAACCGCTCGTTGTCCCGCTCGTCGAGGCCGGGCACCAGGTGCCGTACCGCCGTCGGCAGCGTCTCCGGCATGTGGTCGAGCACCCAGGCCCCGTGGTCCTCCCCCTCCAGGAACATGGTGTGCTCCGCGTCGGGAGAGGCGATGAAGCCGTCCAGGGTCGCCGCGATGAAGTACGTGAGGCTGCGCATGGTGACCAACCGTATCGTATGGGTGACGACCCCCTGGCAGGCGGCCTGCGCGACCGGCTCGTCAGGGGGCGGCCGCGGGAGTACGCGCCCCCGCACCCCGGGCCAGCCGCTCCCAGTCCAGCGGCGGTCCGTGCAGCTGGAGCGCGGCGAGAGCCCGCGCCAGGGCCCGCACGTCGCCCACCGCCGCCCCGTTCCCGGGGACCGGACCGCAGGCCAGCACGGTGCCGTAGCCCTCGACCGGGTGGGCCGGGTTCCCCGGCGTCCGGTGGCGGGCGGGCCCCGCGACCAGCAGCCGGGCCGCCGCGCCCGCCGCGAGGCCGCCCGCGACATGGGCGGCGGCGACCGACCCGGTGCCCCGTCCGGCGACGGCGGCGATGTCGAGCCCCCAGCTCTCCCAGAGCCGGAACAGTGCGACCTGGTGGCCGAAGAGGGCGCACCGGGCGTACGGGTTCTCGCCGAGCAGCCGGGCGTCGGCGCCCTGTTCGGGGGCGAAGACCACGGCGGCGAGAGGGATCGGCAGCCGGGCGTCGAGGGTCCGGCGGAGGGCGTCGAAGGCGGCGCGGTAGGCGGGGAACGTGCCGTACAGGGCGCGGACGAGGGGGGCCGGCGGTGCGTCGGCTCCGGTGAAGAGCACGGCGGTCCCGGTCGCGGCGAGGGGACCGGGCCGGGTGGTGCCGGACGGGCCGGGCCCCAGCAGGGCCGGCCGGGACGGGACGCGGACGGGAGTGTCCAGCTGCATGGGGCCTCTCTCGTGGTCCTCGTGACCGCCGGTCACCGCGGCGTGCACGCCGCGAGCCGGGGCGCGGGGCCGGCGCCGGAGAGGCGCGGGGCGGCCGGGCGCCGGGCGGGAGCAGGGGCGCGGGAGGCGGGGTGACCCGGGCCGGCGGGAGGGCGGCCGGGCTCTCGGCGGGTCGGGCGGAAAGGGGTCACCCCGACGGTGTTCCACGCCGCTGGAGGAACGGACGAGAACCGCTGGAGGGGGAGCCCGGCCCGGACGCCGCCGGCAGGTTCACGCGAGGCCCCGGGCGCGCAGCACACGGCGTTCGACCGGGCGGAAGACGAGCACCTCCACGGCGACGCCCACGGCGAGGATCAGCGCGGTCGCCGCGAGCACCTGGCTGAGGCTGCCGCTGCGCCGGCCCGCGTCGAGCAGTCCGCCCACCCCGGACAGGGCGGCGCCGGTGATGAGTTCCGCGGTCATCAGCGCCCGCCACCCGAAGGTCCACCCCTGCCGCACCGCGGCGACCACGCCGGGCAGGGCGGCCGGGAGCAGGACGTGCCGGGCGGCCTTCGCGCCGGTGGCGCCCATCGACCGTCCGGCCCGCACCAGCAGCGGCGGGACCTGGTCCAGGGCGCCGAGGACGCCGGTGGCGACCGGGGGGACGGCGCCGAGCAGGACGACGCCGAGGACGGCGGCGTCCGAGGGGCCGAGGCAGAGCACGGCCACCGGCACCAGGGCGGCGGCCGGGAGCGACTGGACGGCGCCGAGGGCCGGGGCGACGGTGACCCGGGCCGCCGTGAACCGGTGGAGCAGCATGCCGAGGGGCGCTCCGACGCCGACGGCGCAGACGAAGCCGAGCAGGCAGCGGCCGAGGCTGTGCAGGACGGCGGGTGCGAGGCTGCCGTCGGCCCAGGCGGCGGCGATCTCCCCGCCGACCGCGGCCGGGGAGGGGAGGGCGGCGGGCCGGTCCAGGGCGGAGGCCAGCTGCCAGAGGCAGACCACGGCGACGAGCGAGACCACCGGCGCGGCGCCCCGGCGCAGCGCCGTGCGGGCCGCCGCACGGACGGCCGTGCCCCCGGGACGGCGGGCGGCGGCGGGCCGCCGGGGCGGGGCGGCGGTGCGGAAGGCGGTGCGGCGCACGCGCAGCGGACGGACGGCGGTGTCAGCGGCGGTCATGGCCGAGTTCCTCCCTGAGGCGGTCGGTGATCTCCTGGGCGAGCAGGGCCGAGGCCGGGTCGCGGGCGGGCCGGGGACGGGGGGTCTCCACCCGCCAGGTGCGGTCGATGCGGCCGGGACGCGAGGAGAGCAGCACGACGCGGTCGGCGAGGCGTACGGCCTCGTGGACGTCGTGGGTCACGAAGAGCACGGTGAGCCGCTGGTCGCGGTGGACCCGGAGCAGCTCGCCGTGGAGCACGTCGCGGGTGACGGCGTCGAGGGCCGCGAAGGGCTCGTCCATGAGGAGGGTGCGGGCGCCCTGGGCGAGGGCGCGGGCCAGTGCCGCGCGCTGCCGCATGCCGCCGGACAGCTCGTGCACGCGCATCCCGTGGGCGTCCTCCAGCCGCACCAGGGCGAGCAGCCGCCGCGCCTCGTCGCGGCGCGCGGCGCGCGGCGTTCCACGCAGCCTGAGCGCGAGTTCGATGTTCCGGCCGACCGTGAGCCAGGGGAAGAGCGCGTGGTCCTGGAAGAGCAGGGCCGGGCGGGGGCCGTCCACCCGCACCTCGCCGGCGGTGGGGCGGTCCAGTCCGGCGACCAGCCCCAGCAGGGTCGACTTGCCCGATCCGGATCCGCCGACCAGGCAGACGAACTCCCCTTCGGCCACGCGCAGCCGGACTCCGTCGAGCACGGTCCGCCCGGCGCCCGGCGGGCCGTGGACCTTGCACACGTCGCGGAGTTCGACGGCGGTGCGCGCCGGGGCGTCGCCCGTCGTGCGGAAGGCGTCGCCCGTGGTGCGGACGGGGGCGGCCGGCTCCGGCCGCCGTGCCTGCCTCAGCACGGCCGGACGTCCGCAGCGCCGGCCGTGCCGGGGCCGGCGGCCGGGTCGCCGTTCATCCCCGCCGTGAGGGTGGTGCCGTCGGCCGGGTCGATGAGGAGGAAGGCGCCGGTGGGCCGGCAGTCCCCGTACGCGTCGAGCGGCAGCGGCTCGGCGGTGCGCAGGGTGACGCGGCCGATGTCGTTGGCGCCGAGGCCGTCGGGGGCGGGGTGGTGGGTCAGGCCGTCGAGGCCGAGCCGGGAGTCGATGCCGCGGACGAGCGCGCGGACGGTGCGGGTGCCGTGCCGGAGCAGTACGCGCCGGCCGGGGGTCAGCGGCTGGTCGGCCAGGTGGCAGACGGTCGCCCGGATGTCCCGGGACGGCTCCGGCGCGGCCTCGGCGGGGGCGATCAGGTCTCCGCGCGCGATGTCCAGGTCGTCCTCCAGCAGCACGGTGACCGACTGCGGGGCCACGGCACGGGAGACGGACCTGCCCAGCAGGTCGATCCGGCTGATGCGGCTCGTCCGGCCCGAGGGCAGGACGCGGACCTCCTGGCCGACGTGGAGGGAGCCGGCCTCGATCCGGCCCGCGTAGCCGCGGTAGTCGGGGTGTTCGGCGGTCTGCGGGCGGATCACGTACTGCACGGGGAAGCGGGCGGGCAGGAGGTCCGGGGCGCCGGCCACCCGGACGGTCTCCAGGTGCTCCAGGACGGTGGGGCCGCCGTACCAGTCCATCCGGGCGGAGGGTTCCACCACGTTGTCCCCGGCGAGCGCGGAGACGGGGATGGCGGTGACCTCGGGGACGCCGAGCCGCGCGGCGCAGTCGGCGAACTCCTCGGCGATGGCGGCGAAGACGGGCTCGGCGTAGTCGACGAGGTCCATCTTGTTGACGGCGAGCACCACGTGCGGCACGCGCAGCAGGGCGGCGATGGCCGCGTGGCGGCGGGTCTGCTCGACGACGCCGTTGCGGGCGTCGACGAGGACCACGGTCAGCTCGGCGGTGGAGGCGCCGGTGACCATGTTGCGGGTGTACTGCACGTGCCCCGGGGTGTCCGCCAGGATGAACCGGCGGCGCGGGGTGGCGAAGTAGCGGTAGGCGACGTCGATGGTGATGCCCTGCTCCCGCTCGGCCCGCAGGCCGTCGGTGAGCAGCGCCAGGTCCGGCGCCTCCTGGCCGCGGCCGCGGGAGGCGGCCTCGACGGCCTCCAGCTGGTCGGCGAGGACCGACTTGGAGTCGTGCAGCAGCCGTCCGACCAGCGTGGACTTCCCGTCGTCGACGGAACCGGCGGTCGCGAAGCGCAGCAGGGTGGTCGCCGGCGACAGGGCGGCGAACCGCTCGGCCGGATGGGCGGCGGCCCCTGCGGCGGTGGCCCCGGTGGCGGTGGCGGCGGCCCCGGTGGTGGCGGCACCCGCCGCGGTGGCGGTGGCGGTGGCGGTGATGGCGGTCATGGCTAGAAGTACCCCTCACGCTTGCGGTCTTCCATCGCGGCCTCGGACATCTTGTCGTCGGCGCGGGTGGCGCCCCGTTCGGTCAGCCGGGAGGCGGCGATCTCGGTGATGACGGCGTCGAGCGTGGTGGCGTCGGAGTCGACGGCGCCGGTGCAGGACATGTCGCCGACCGTGCGGTAGCGCACCAGCCGCTTCTCGGTCTCCTCGCCCGCCTTCGGGCCGCCCCACTCGCCGGCGGTCAGCCACATGCCGGAGCGCTTGAAGACCTCGCGCTCGTGGGCGAAGTAGATCTCCGGCAGCTCGATGCACTCCCGCTGGATGTACTGCCAGACGTCGAGCTCGGTCCAGTTGGACAGCGGGAAGACCCGCACGTGCTCACCGGGCGCGTGACGGCCGTTGTAGAGCTGCCACAGCTCCGGGCGCTGGCGGCGCGGGTCCCACTGGGAGAACTCGTCGCGCAGCGAGAACACCCGCTCCTTGGCGCGCGCCTTCTCCTCGTCACGCCGCCCGCCGCCGAAGACGGCGTCGAACCGGTGCTGCTGGATCGCCTCGGTCAGCGGCACCGTCTGCAGCGGGTTGCGGGTGCCGTCCGGGCGCTCGCGCAGCACACCGCGGTCGATGTACTCCTGCACCGACGCGACATGCAGCCGCAGCCCGTGCTCGGCCACCGTCCGGTCCCGGTACTGAAGCACCTCCGGGAAGTTGTGCCCGGTGTCCACGTGCAGCAGCGTGAAAGGAACGGCCGCGGGCGCGAACGCCTTCAGCGCCAGGTGCAGCATCACGATCGAGTCCTTGCCGCCGGAGAACAGGATCACCGGCCGCTCGAACTCGCCCGCGACCTCGCGGAAGATGTGCACCGCCTCGGACTCCAGGGCGTCCAGATGGGACAGGGCGTACGGGCTGTCGGTGCCGCTCACGACGTCGACGCTGGTCGTCACAGCAGACCCCTTTCCGTGAGGAGGGCGAGGACGGAGTCGGCGGCCCGGGCGGCCGAGCAGTCCTGGGCGGCGATGCGCAGGTCGGGGGCGGCGGGCTCCTCGTACGGGTCGTCGACCCCGGTCAGGCCGGAGATCTCGCCCGCCGCCTGCCTGGCGTACAGCCCCTTCACGTCCCGCTGGGAGCAGACCTCGACGGGGGTGGCCACATGGACCTCCACGTAGGGGGTGCCCTCCTGCCGGTGCCGCTCGCGGACGGCGTCGCGGCTGTCCGCGTACGGCGCGATGACGGGGACGAGCACCAGCACGCCGTTGGACGCGAGGAGTTCGGCGACGAACCCGATGCGCTGCACGTTGGTGTGCCGGTCCTCGCGGCCGAAGCCGAGGCCCGCCGACAGGAAGGCGCGGATCTCGTCGCCGTCCAGGATCTCCGCGCCACGGCCGCGGGAGCGCAGGCGCCCGGCCACCTCGGCGGCGATGGTGGACTTCCCCGCGCTCGGCAGCCCGGTGAGCCAGACCGTCGCCCCTCGCCGGGCCCCGCTCATGTCGCGGAGCCGGACGGCGGAAGGACGGTGGCCAGGGAGTTGGCGACCTGCAGCCCGACGTTGAGGCCGGCGGCCGACGGGTCGTGGCCCCACGGCTGGGCGCGGGCGCTGGCGGCCACCTTGCGCAGCGCGGCGGCCGGGGTGGCGCCGTTGGAGAGGCGGCCGGCCCGCCACGCCTCGCGGAAGGCGACGGGGGCGCCCTTGCTGTTGCGGTGGGCGATGCGCAGCGCCGGGACGAAGAAGACCCGGCCCCCGTCCGCGGCCAGCCGCTCGACCAGCCCGTTGTCGCTGGCGGTGACGACGTCGGGGAAGCCCCCCGCGGCGCGGAACAGCTCGGTCCACACGGCGGAGTTGCCGCCGGCGAAGAAGGCCACCTCGCTGTCGGCGGCGTGCTGGGCGTAGCGGACCTCGTACCGGTGCTGGCGGGCCCGGGAGACCACGCCGCTGTCGAAGGGCAGGACGCGGCCGGTGACGGCGGCGCGGTCGGGGGTCAGCGACTCGTCCAGCACCTGGAACCAGTCGGGGAGCGGACGGGCGTCGTCGTCCAGGAAGGCGAGGACGTCGCCGGTGGCCTCGGCCGCCGCCCGGTTGCGGCCCGCCGCGGCGCCCGCCCGGCGCGCGTTGCGCAGCAGGCGCACCGGGAAGGGGCGGCCCGGTGCGTCGTCGACGCGCAGCGGCTGTGCGGAGGCGTCGTCGACCAGCAGGACCTCGTGGACGATGCCGGTGTCGGCGGCGGTGACGGCGGCGAGCAGGTGCCGCACGTCCGAGGGCCGGTTGCGGGTGGCGATCACTATCGAGACTCGTTTGCGGGGTGAGCTCCCCGGTTCTGCGTTCACTGGGTACTCCTCGGTGTGCTGTGGTCGCACTTCTCGTCGTCGGGTGGTCAGTCGGCAGCCGGCGCGGCGAACGGGTCGAGGACTTCGTCGACCCCGCGGAGCAGGTCCACGAGGGTGTCCTCGGCGGTGTGCGCGACCGGCTCGGTGGTGATGACGATGCGGGCCGCCGCCTCCTCGGCCAGCCGGACGGCGGTGGCGGTGTCCGCGGCGCGCACCAGGACGTGGCCCAGGCGGTCCTCCGACCAGCGCAGCGCGTGGACGGTGTCGCCGGGCTCCACGGAGACGTCCACCTGGAGGACGCCCTCGGACTCCTCCGCCGCGGCGGCGCCCGTCACGGCGGTGACCCGGCCGGGCGCCGCGGTGAGGAAGCGGATGGCCGCGGCGCCGTCCGGTGCGGGGGCGCCGGGGCCGCCGCCGTCCAGGGCCAGCCGGTAGGCGGCCTCCTCCAGGTCCACGCCGTGGACGAGGCGGACCAGTTCGTTGATGCGGTCGCCGCCCCGCCTGCTGTGGGCCTCCACCACCCGGGGGCCGTCCGCGGTGACGATCACCTCGGTGTGGGCGGGGCCGTCGACGAGCCCCACGGCGTCGAGCGCCGCGGTCACCAGGTCCTCCACGGCCGCCCGGTCCGCGGGGGCGAGTGCGGCGGGGACCACGTGACCGAGTTCCACCACTCCCCCGCCGGTGTCCTTGCCGGTGAGGGCCACGACGGTGTGCCGGCCCGCGGCCGAGAAGGTCTCGACGCTGATCTCCCGGCCCTTCAGGTACTCCTCGGCGAAGAAGTCGGTGATGCCCGTGGTCCGGCACCACTCCCAGGCCGCGTCGGCCTCCTCGGGCGAGGCGATCACGCGGACGCCGAGGCTGCCGGAGCCCATCGCCGGCTTGACGACGGCCCCGCCGTGGCGGGCGGTGAAGGCGCGCAGCTCCTCGCGGCCGGGGGTGCGGAGGGTGGCGACGGGGCCGATGCCCTTGTCGTTGAGGAGGCTTCGCAGGGCGGGCTTGTCGTGCAGGAGGCGGGTGGGCGCGGCGCCGTTTCCGGGCAGCGAGAGGACGTCGGTGAGGTGGCCGGCCACCACCTGGGCCGCCTCGGTCTGGGTGAAGACGCGGACGAAGGGGCGCTGCTCGTGCAGGGCGCGCACCAGGGCGGTGACGGTGGGGACGTCCTGGTAGTCGACGAGCAGGAGCTGCGCGCAGTGCTCGACCACGGCGGGGTCGAAGGCGGACGGCTTCTGGACGTGCACGATCTCGAGGCCGAGGGCGGCGGCCTTGCGGACGATGCCGGCCTTCCCTCCGAGGACGAGGACGCGGGGTGCGGACACGGGGATCACCTCAGGGCGGGTTCGGGCAGGCGTACGGAGGGGGTCAGGGGGCTCGGACAGGAGTCGGCCGCCGTGCGCAGCTGTGCCCACAGGCGGGCGGTCGGCGCGGGCAGCCCGGTCCCCTCGACGGCGGCGGCGGTGCGCGGACGCAGCCCGGAGAGGTACTGCGCCAGGTCGAGGCCGGTGAACTCGGAGAGCCGGCGGGTCTCCTCGCCGCGGCAGAGCGCCTGGTACTCGACGACCAGCTTCCGGCCGGCGGGCAGGCGGTCGGCGAGGGCGGCCCAGTTGCCGTTCCAGGAGGTCCACTTGGCGAGCGCGGCCTCGCGGGTGGCCGGGAGCCAGGGCCGGTCGCCGGTCCACCGGAGCATGGACCGGGCCGCCTCCTCGGGGTGGCGGACCAGCATCACGTACCGGGCGTCGGGGAGGAGGGCGTCCAGGTGGTCCAGGTGGAGCAGGTACTCGTTGTACTTGTCGCCCCAGTGGGGGAGTTGTCCGGCGCTCTCGGTGAGGATGCGCCGGCCGAGTGCGGCGGGGTCGTCGCCGGCGCGGCCCTCGGCCACGTCGCGGGCGGCCTCGCGCAGGCTCCGCTCGACGCGCTCGCGCCAGCGGGCGGCCCCGGCCCCGTCCGGCGGTCTGCGGTCCAGGGCGTGCAGGATCTCGTCGGCCCGCAGGTGGCCGTGGCGCAGGTCCTCCCGGGTGAGCCACCGGTGGAGCAGGTAGGGCAGTTTGCCGTTGACGGTGAAGTGGCCTCCGTGGTCGTCGAAGGCGAGGTTGAGGGCGTAGGCGAGGGCGGTGGTGCCGCAGCGCTGGCCGCCGAGCAGGATCACGGGTGATGCGGTCATGAGGTGGCCTCCACCATCTCGCGCAGGATCGTCATGCAGATACGGCTGGCCTCCAGGCCGCCGGCGGTGAACTCCTCGCCCCAGGGCTCGTCGCGCTGGCTCTGGGTGAGCGGCGGGCGTCCGACCCGCCAGTGGGTCTCCAGGGAGAGCCAGCCCCGGTAGCCGTCCTCGGCGAGGGCGGTGAGGACGGCGGGCCACGGCAGGTCGCCGTCGCCGAGCCGCACGTAGGAGCGCCGGCCGTCGGGGTCCTTGACGTGGACGTGCCGGATGCGGTCGCGGCCGGCCGCGTAGTCGGCGGGGAAGGGAGCGGTGTCCCAGCCGCTGAAGACGCTGTTGCCCGGGTCCCAGAGGATGCCGGTCGTGTCGTCGCCGAGCGCGTCGAGGAATTCCAGGGTGTGGCGCATGGTCGGGGTGTTGGTGCGCATCCCGGTCTCCACGATCAGCGGGACGCGGTCGGCGGGGACCTGGGAGAGGACTTCGCGGGCGGCCTTCGCGGCCGCCCGGGGGTCGGGGTCGCCCTCGCGGTAGAAGGTGAAGACGCGGACGAAGGGCGCCCCCAGGATCTCGGCGCGGCGGACCGCGTCGGTGACCACGTCGCGTGCCGCGTCGATCTCGGCGCCGGTGCGCGGCAGCGGGCACTTGAGGGCCGGCGGGTCGAAGCCCGCGACCTCGAGTCCGTGGCGGGCGACCGTCTCGCGCAGGGTGCGCAGGTGTGCGTCGCTCATCCGGTGGGGCGCGGTCTCCTCGCTGGAGCGCAGTTCGAGGCCGGCGAAGCCGAGCCGGGCCGTCTCCGCGGCCGCGGTGGTGATGGACTGCGACACCTCGTCGTTGATGACGGCGAGTCTCATGGGGCGGTCTCCTCCCGGAAGCCGGGCCCGGGGGCGGCGGCGGTGGCAGGGGTGCGGTACAGGTCGCGGAGGACGGCGAGGTCCCCGTCGAGCGCGCCGGCCCTGGACTCGACGGTGACGGCGCGCAGTTCGCCCGCGGCCGCCAGCACCTCGCCGGTCCATGCGGCCCGGGAGCCCTCCAGCGGCAGGTGCCCGCCGGTGCCGGGTGCGCCGGGGTCGAACCCCTTGACCTGGGCGTACGAGATCCAGGGGGCGAGTTCGGCGGCGGCGGCGACCGGGTCGGGGTGGATCCTGGCGAGGCCGAGGGTGTCGAGGAGGAGGCGGACGCCGGTCTCCTCGCACAGGCGGCGCAGTTCCGGGACGGGGGCGTAGCCGTGGTGGGTCTCCACCAGGACGTTGCCGGGTCCGCCGCTCGCCGCGGCGAGGGCGGCGATCTGGCGCCGGGTCCGGTCCCGGTGCTCCGGGGCGGTGCAGCCCTCGGCGGCGAAGACCTTCACCGGGAGTCCGTCCTCCAGCCACGCGGGGTCCGCGGGCGGCGAGCCGGGACGGCCGAGGACGGTGGAGTGGCCGACGAAGCAGACGCGGACGCCGGCCGCGCGCAGGGCCCGCAGGCCGCCCGAGCCCTCCCAGGCGTGCCCCTTGGACGCGCGGACGTCGACGGCGTCGCCGCCGAGCCGCAGGGTCAGCGCCGCGAGGCCGTCCGCGTCCAGCTCCGGTGCGCTGCCGGAGGAGAGTCCGAGGTCCGGGGTCACCGGGTCACCGCCGTCTCGCGCCCGACGCGGGCGAGGATGTCGGTGACGCCCAGGGCGCCCTGAAGGTGGCAGCGGCGCGGGGGCAGGCCGGTGGCGACGGCGTGGACCATCTCCCGGTAGACCTCGCTCCGCAGGGCGGGCGTCGGGGCGGCGGGCCAGGTGGTCCCGACGCCGTCGGCTCCGGTGGTGGTCACCCGGCCGTCGGCGACGAGCAGGGCGCCGCCGGGGCCGAGCAGGTGCAGCCGCTCGGTCCGGGCGGGGGACTCGGCGGTCACCGCGAAGGAGAGCGTGGCGCCGCCCTCGAAGGAGACCGTTCCGGCGACCCGGCTGTCGATGCCCGGAGCCCTCCGGCGGACGGGGGCGAGGTCGACCGCCGCGGGGGTCCCCAGGAGCTGGCAGGCCAGGTCCAGGTAGTGGACGCCGAGGTGGGCGGCGATGCCGCCGAAGGAGACGGCGGGGTCGCTGCGCCAGCCGGCCCGCAGGTAGTGCTCCGGGGCCCGGTACCGGGACACCTCCAGGACGGCGGTGACCTCGGGGCCGGTCCAGTCGGTGGCGAGGGCGGGCTCGGGCAGCCGCAGGCGGTGCTGGAGCATCACCCCGACCGGTCTGCCCGCCGACCGGGCCGCCGCCAGCACCGCCGCGTGCTCCTCGGCGGAGGTGGTGGGCGGCTTCTCCAGCAGGACGGCCTTGCCGGCCTCCAGGGCCTCGATCGCGAGCCGCGCCCGCCCGCCGGGCGGCACGCAGAGAGCGACGAGCCCGACGTCCGGGTCGGCCAGCAGGGCCGGCCAGGAGTCGGCGCGCGGCAGGCCGCCGGTGCCGGCCGCCGGGTCGTCCTCCAGTACGGCGACGGCCCGTGCCCCGCTCACGTCCCGCAGCGCGGCGAGGTGCTGGCGTCCGGCCGACCCGTGTCCGACGATTCCCACACCGAGGCTCATCGCGCGCCTCCGGTGGCGGTGAGGACCGGGGCGCTCCAGCCGAGGCCCTCCGCGACGGCGGCGGGGACCGGGACGCCGTGCTCCCGGGCCGCCCGCTCCGCCTGCTCCTCCCGCTGTTCGGGGAGGTGGACCGGCGGGGCGCCCTCGGGGTATCCGGAGCGGACCGCGCCCGCGAGGACGTCGAGCAATTCGTCGACCGGCGGGTCGCCGAACGCCGCGGGGGCGAGGGCGAGGAAGAGCTGGGAGCACTCCATCGGCCGGTCGGGCTCGGCGCGCTGCTTGTGCACCAGCGGGCTGACGGTGCCGCCTGCCAGCACCCCGGCGAGCACCTCGGTGATGAGGGCGACGCCGAGGCCCTTGTGGCCGCCGAAGACCGGGACGGCGCCGCCCCGGTCCAGCTCCAGCGGGTCGGTGGTGGGCCTGCCCTGACGGTCCACCAGCCAGTCGCCGGGGATCTTCTCGCCCCGGTGGGCGGCGTGGCGGATCTTGCCGCTGGCGACGGTGCCGGTGGCGAAGTCGACGACGAGCGGCCGCCCGTGCCTGCGCGGGGCGACCATGCAGACGGCGTCGTTGCCGAGGGTGGGGCGTCCGGCGCCGGGGGCGGCGACACCGGCGCCGGAGATGTTGAGCACGAGGCCGACGACGCCGTGGCGGGCGAAGTGGTCCCGGTAGGCGGCGAGCATCCCGATGTGGTTGTTGCCGCGTACGGCGACGGCGGCGAGCCCGCCCTCGGCGGCCCGCCGGGCGCAGTCGGCGGCGGCGGCCTCCGCGGCCACCTGCCCGAAGCCGCCGTGCGCTTCGAGGACGCGCACGGCGCCGTCCTGGGGGAGCCACTCCGGTTCGGCGGCGGCGTCGATGCCGCCGCGTGCAAGCCGGTCCAGGTACATCGGGAGCAGGCCGACGCCGTGCGAGAAGTGCCCGCGCACGTCGGCGTCGACCAGCACCTTCGCCACCAGGGCGGCCCGTTCGGGCGCCACTCCGGCGGCCGTGAGGGAGCCGGTGGCCGCCTCGGTGAGCGCTTCGACGGTGAAGCGGGGGTCGGGTGCCGTCCGCCGGGCGGGTCCGGGGCCGGGGCCCAGGCGGACCACGCGGTCGGCGGCCGAGGCGGGTTCGTCCGCGGCGGTCACCAGCAGGACCGCCTTGCCCTGGCGGGCGGCGCCGTGGGCGAGGGCGGCCGCGGCGCGGGCGTCGGGGCCGGCCCCCACCGCGTCGACGACCACCACCGGGGCGGCGCCGGTCCGGTCGGCGCCCGGCCGGCCGGGGCGGACCACGGCCACGTTGGCCGCGCGGGCGGGTGCCACCCGGCGGGTGAGCCCGCGGGTCCCGGTGGCGACGACTCCGTACTGGGCGCGGCGGCGGCCGGCCAGGACGTCGACGACGGCGGCCGCGGAGGCGGCCTCGTCGGCGCGGACGGCGACGATCTCCCCGGGCGCCACCGACACCGTCAGCCCCGGGACGAGGATGCGCTCGGCGCCCTCGGGACCTTCCGCCACGATCAGGTCGGCGATCCGGAGGGCGGGGCTCCGGGCCGGGGTCGTACCGTTCGCGGTCGGGCTCATGGAGGCCTCCTCTGCGAGTGGGGTGGACGGGTCAGGCAGCACGCTTCGGCTCCAGGAACTCCAGGCGGTTGCCGAGCTTGTCGAAGGCGTAGAAGCGGTCGTGGCCGGGGAAGTTGTCGTCCCAGACCACCTCGTGGCCGTGGCTCTCCAGCCGCTTGGCCAGGTCGGCGAGGGAGCCGACGAGGATGCCCGGGTGGGCCTTGGCCGCCGCCCGGAAGTCCTTCTCCACGCCGAGGTGCACCTCCAGGCCGCCGCCGCGGAACCAGCAGCCGCCCCGGGCCGCCAGCACCGGCGGCTTCTGCAGCTCCGTCATGCCGAGCACCTCGCCCCAGAAGGCGCGGCAGAGGTCCTCGGCGCCCGGCGGGATGGCGAGCTGGACGTGGTGCAGGCCGCCGAAGGAGTAGCCGGTCGCGTTGTCGGTGGGCTGGGTGTTGTCGGTGTGCTGGGTGTTGTCGGTGCTCATGCCGTTCTCTCTTCTCGGTCGGTGCAGTCCGGCCGGCTCCGGTTCGGTGCCGGCCGGTCGATCGGGTGCGGTGGGCGCGGGCCGGGTCGGGTCCGGCGCCGTCCGCGTGCGCTCAGGAGGCCATCGTGTCGTGGCGCTCGGCCATGCCCGCGCTGCGCACGGTGAACGAGAGCGCGCGCACGCCCTCCCGCGCCCGGGCGAGGGCTTCCTCCGGGGTGCCGCCGACGGCGCAGACGTGGGCGGCGCGGGCGAAGGACCCGGTGACGCCCTTGAGCCGCTTGCCGGGCTCGCGCAGGACCTCGACGTCGACGACGCCCTCCAGGGCGCGGGCCTCCTCCTCGCCCTCGACGGAGACGATCTCGCCGACCGCGTCGGGGCAGGCGTACCAGATGGCGGCCGAGCGGTGTTCCGTCCCGCCGCCGGCGAGGGCGGCGCGGACGTCGTCGAGGACCTTGATGCCGACCGCCTGGCGGGCCACCACGTCGATCAGGTCGACCCCGCTGACCCGCGCCCACAGCTCGGGGATCTCGTCGCCCGCCGGGCGGAGATGGGTCTCCACGATGTGCACGGCGCCCGGTGCGACGATCACCTCGGTGTGGGTGACGCCGGTGCGGACACCGAGGGCGGTGAGCATCGCCCGGACGGTGGAGGCGATCCGGTCCTCGTCGGCGTCCGGGAGCGGGGCGGGGACCACGTGGCCGATCTCGACGAAGTGGTCGGGCTCGGAGAGCTTGCGGGTGATGCCGACGACCAGGTGCTCGCCGTCCTCGCTGACGCTCTCGACGCTGTACTCCTCGCCGCTGAGGAAGGGCTCCACCAGCAGGTCGGGCGAGTCCAGGTCCCCGGCGCCGACGGCACCCCAGGCGAGTGCGCGGGGGATGTCGTCGGGACCGTCGACACGGGTGACGCCCTTGCTGGCGACGCCTCTGACGGGCTTGCAGATCAGCGGGTAGCCGCTGCGGTCGGCGACCTTGAGGATGCCCTCGGCGTCGTGGACGACCTCGGCGAGGGTCTCGCCGACACCGGCGTCGGCGAGCGTGCGGCGCATGGCGCACTTGTCGGCGACGGCCCGCACGGTCCGGGGACTGTGCCAGGGGAGGTCGAGGGCGAGGCCGATGGCGGCGGTCTTCTCGGTGTCCTTCTCCGTGAAGTTGGTGAGCCGGTGGACCGGGTCGACGCTGTGGACGAAGCGGGCGGCGGCCACCCACTCCTCCACCGGGGCGTCCTCGCGCAGGACGATCAGCCGCTGGATCTTCTCGCGGCTGCGCAGCCGCGGGACCACCTCGGGCCGGCAGATCACGGTGGTGCGCAGGCCGGGCAGGGCGTCGCGCGCCCGGTCGGGCAGGTCGCGGCCGCCGCTGACGATCAGCAGGTGCATCGGGTCGGGTGTCTTCGACATGTTCCCTCCAGGGACGGGCGGTGGTGCGGTGCGGTGCGATGCGGTGGGGTGCGCTGCGATGACTGACGGGGCGTCACGACCCGGCGGCTGCGGGCACCGAGGCCGGGACCGCGGCCGGCACGGCCTCGCCGGCGGGGGCGGCGGCCGTGGCAGCCCCGGCCGGCGGGGAGACCTGCTCCACCGGGGCGGTCTCCCCCGCCGGGTCGGCGGGCGTGTCCTCGGCGGGTCCCTGCCGGGTGCCGAGCCGGCTCACGGCGGCGGCGATCGGGAAGCAGACCGCGAGGACGAGCCAGCCCCCGGGCCCGGCCTGGGCGATCAGCCAGAGCACCACGGCGGGTCCGGCGATCTCCGCCGCCGAGAAGCCCACGTTGAAGAAGGCGATGTACCGCCCCTGGGCCGCCTCCGGCGACATGGCGAAGGTGATCTCCCAGGAGGAGGCGGAGTGGAGCAGTTCGCCGTAGGTCATCACCAGCAGCGCGGTCATCAGCGCGGCCGCGGCCCACCACGGGGAGTCGGCGACCCCGCCGGCGGCGAACGCGACGCAGGCGACCGACAGCAGCAGCGCGGACCGGGTCGTGGCGCGGGCGGCGGAGGCCAGGCTGTCGATGTGCTTGGTGACCGGGACCTGGGCCACCACGGTGATGATCGTGTTGGTGGTGATCAGGACGGTGATCATCCAGATCGGGGACCGGGTGTGCTCGGCCACCCAGAGCGGCAGCACGATGGTGAGGATCGCGTCGTGCAGGAAGAGGACGCCGTTGGCGGCGGTCACGGCGACGAAGCGCCAGTTCCGCAGCGGCGGGACGACCGCGTCGGCGGCCACCCCGGCCCTCTTGTTCCGTGCGGCGACCGGCTCGACCTTCGGCAGCAGCGTGATGAAGAAGAAGATGACGAGGAAGCTCACGGCGTTGCCGACGAAGAGCCACTGGAAGGCGGTGGCCGACCCGCTGGTCAGGGCGACGCCGCCGACGGCGAAGCCCACGGTGAAGCCGACGTTGCGCAGCGACCGGATGAAGGCCATCGTCCGGTTGCGCTCGGGGCCGGTGATCAGCCGGCCGACCAGCGCCTGGTTCAGCGGCTGTCCGGAGCGGTCCATGATGTACAGCAGGCTCGCCGTCACCACGAACTCGGTGAAGCCCTCCACGGAGAGGTAGGCCAGGTAGCCGACGGCCCGCCACACGCTCACGACCAGCATGAGGTTGCGCGGCCCGTACCGGTCGGCGAGCCGCCCCATCGGCACGGTGGTGGCCAGCCCCACGATGCCGGCGATGGCGAGTCCGAGGCCGAGTTCGGTCTCGCTGAGTCCGCCGAAGCGGGTGAAGTAGAGGGCGGACCCGGCGAGGAACATGCCCGTACCGGCCGAGCCGACGAGGGCGTTGAGCGCGATGATCCGCGACGAGCGGGTGGCGGGCACGGCTCGCCCGACGCGTTCGCGCAGGGGGGTGCGTCCGGACATGGGTTCTCTCCTAGCTGAGTGGTCCGCGCGCTGCCGGCGCGGCGGGGTCGGTCGTCAGGCGGCGGAGGCGGCGGCCTCCCACTGCCCGCGCCAGTGCCGGACCAGTCCGTCCCAGGTGCCGGCGGCCCCGGCGGGCAGATAGGTGCGCCGGATCGCCTGGGGGCTCGCCGTCCACGGCACGGCCGGGGACCGGACGGTCCCGAACGCCAGGACGTCGGCCGGGAGTCCGGCGTCCTCGGGGATGCCCCCGTACGGGTAGGCGAAGAGGCGGGCGGGGCCGGGGCCGTACCGGGCGGCGACGGCGTCGAGGGAGTCGGCGCACTCCCGGCGTGCCCGGTCGCCCGGCAGGGCGTCGAGATGGGGGTGGGTGCTGGTGTGGGCGCCGATCAGGTGCCCGTCCGAGGCGAGCAGGTCGCACTCGGCCCCGGTCAGATAGTCCTCGCGCGGGTGGTCGCTGCGCTGCCCGAGCAGCCCGGTGCAGGCGAAGAGCACGGCCCGGACGCCCAGTTCGGCCAGGATCGGCCGGGCGTGGGTGAGGTTGTCGCGGTAGCCGTCGTCGAAGGTGACCAGCACCGTGGGCCGGCCGGGCCTGCGCGGTCCGCCCTCGGCGAGGAGGTCGGCCGGCTCGTACGGGTCGAACTCCCGCAGCACCCGGGTCAGTCCCGCGCGGAACTCCTCGGGCGACAGCGCGGTGTAGTGCCGCAGCGTGGGGTTGACGTGGTGGAAGTAGAGGACCAGGGGCCAGCCGGGGGCGCTGCTCGTGGCGGGCTGGTGGGCATCGGCGATGCCCGGGACGTACGGGGCCGCGGCCGCCGCGGCGGGCGGCGTCATCGCGCACCCGCCGTCGCCGTCGCCGCCGCCGTCCCGCGGTCGCCGCCGGTGCCCGCCAGGACCTCCGTCATGACCTGCCCGACGGCGCGGGCCAGCGCCTCGATCTGCTCCGGCCGCCAGTGGCCGGTGGAGTACTTGTAGCTCATCTCCAGTTCGCCTCCGACGATGTCCCCCTCGGCCATCAGCAGGTAGCGCTCGCGCTGGAGCGGGGAGCGGTGGGCGCCGAAGTCCTCGGCGGCCGGGGCGAGGACGGACCCGGGCGCCCGCTGTTCCAGCCGCATCAGATGCCCGCGGAAGTTGAGCCGGACGTCCGGGCGGGGGCGGGCGGCGAGCGCGGCGCGCTCCGATGCCTCGGGGGAGCCGAACCGCAGGGCGTCGAAGCCGTACCGACGCGCGGGCAGCGCGGCGAGCCCCGCCAGCGCCCCGCGCAGCGCGTCCGGCCCGTCGCCCCGCCAGGTCAGCACCGCGGGGAAGGTGCTCTGCACGTAGGAGACCGTGCGGGAGAGGTCGAGCTCCCCGGGGAAGACGTCGCGGCTGTGGGCGTAGACGTCGACGCCGTGGGTCGCCTCGCCGGTCCACCGGGCGAGGCCGCCGACCAGGCAGCCGAGGGCGAAGTCGTGCGGGGCGACGCCGGTGCGGGGCAGCTCGTGGGTGACCAGGCGGGTGGCGTCGGCCCCGATGCGGGCGCGGTGGGTGCGCAGGGTGGGCAGCGTGACCGGGCCGTCCAGGGCGGGGCGCAGCGGGGCGGCGCCGGCGGCGGCCCCGGCCCAGCGGGCCGCGTCGCTGCGGGCCTCGGGGGTGGTGAGCCAGTCGGCGAGGGCGGCGCCCGCCGCACGGGGACCGGTCGCCGAGCGGTCGGGGACGCGGCCGTCGAGCAGCGCCTCCAGGTCATCGCCGAGCAGGCCCATCGACACCCCGTCGAGGACGAAGTGGTGGACGGTCAGCAGCAGGCGGGCGGTGCCGTCGGGCAGGTCGGCCCAGGTGAGCCGGAACACCCGGCCGTCGGCCAGGGAGAGGGAGCGCTGGGTGTCGGCGAGCAGCCGGTGGAGCCGGCCGCCGGCCTCGTCGGCGGACAGGTGGCGCAGGTCCGCCCGGTGGACGGCGGCGGCCGGGTCCGGTTCGGTGAGGCGGACCGTGCCGTCGGCGGCGAGCGCGGTGCGCAGCGCGGGGTGGCGGACGAGCAGGTCGTGGGCGATGGCCCGCAGACGTCCGGTGTCGGGCGCGGCGGTGGTGGTGAAGAGGGCGTTGAGGCAGAAGTGGTCGGGCTCCGGGAGGTCCCCGTCGAGGAGCCAGCGGCGCTGGGCGGGCAGCAGGCCGAGGGGCCCGTCGGCCTCCCGGCCGTCGCCCGGGGCGGGGGCCGCGCGCCGGGCGGCGCGGGCCGCGGCGGCCCGCGCGGTGCGGCCGGTGAGCAGGTCGGCCGGGTGCAGCGGGAGACCGCGGGAGCGCATCGTCGCGCAGATCCGCAGGGCCGTCAGCGAGTCGCCGCCGTGGGCGAGGAAGTCGTCGTCGGGGCCGAATCCGGGCGCCTGGATCAGCTGTCGCACGGCTGCCACCAGGGCGTCCAGCGCGGTGGCGGGCGTCTCTCCGGGCCTCTCGCCGGGCGTCTCGCCGCCGGGTTCCGCGGTCAGGGCGGCGACGGCGGCCTCGGCCGCGCGGCGGTCGATCTTCCCGGAGACCGTGAGCGGCATCCGCTCCAGTACGGCGAGGCGGCCGGGGACCAGCTGGGCCGGGACCCGCTCGCGCAGGTGCTCGCGGACCGCCTGCGGGGTGAGGGCGGTGCCGGGGGCGGCGGTCACGGCGGCGGCCAGGAGGCGGCCGCCGTCCCCGTCGTCGAGGGTGAACGCGGCGGCGGCGGCCACGCCCGGGGTGTCCATGAGGTGCCGGTCGGCCTCGTCCAGCTCGATCCGGTGGCCGCGCACCTTGACCTGGTTGTCGACGCGGCCGAGGAACTCCAGCCCGCCGCCGGCCAGCCGGCGCACGAGGTCGCCGGTGCGGTACATGCGGGCGCCGGGCGCCTCGGCGTACGGGTCGGGAAGGAAGCGTTCGCGGGTGCGTTCCGGGTCGTGGAGGTAGCCGTCGGCCAGCAGGGGGCCGCCGATCCACAGTTCGCCGGTGCCGTCGGCTGCGGGCAGGCGCCGCTCGTCGAGGACGTGCAGGAGGCGTTCCCCGACGGGGCCGCCGATGGGCAGTCCGGCGGTGTCGGGGACGGGGGTGTTCGGGGCGAGGACCAGGGCGGTGGCGGTGACCACGGTCTCGGTCGGCCCGTAGCCGTTGACGAGGGTGGTGTGGCCGAGCGGGGAGCGGCGGTGGGCGCGGGCGTCGGCGGTGGTGGCGTTCTCGCCGCCGATGACCACGGTGCGCACGCCGCCGAAGGAGGGGGCGCTCGCGCCGTCGAGTTCGCCGCAGAGCATCCGCCAGTAGGCGGTGGGGAGTTGGAGCACGGTGACGCCCAGGTCGCGGGCGGTGGCGGCGAGCGACGCGGCGTCCGGGACGCCGGGCTCGCGGAAGGCGAGGGTGCCGCCCGCCGCGAGGGTGGGCCAGATCTCCTCCTGGGCGACGTCGAAGCCGATGCTGGCGAACTGCAGGACGGTGTCGGCCGCGGTCAGCCCGAAGAGGCCGGCGCAGGCGGTGACGTGTCCGGCGAGCGCCTCGTGGCCGACCAGGACGCCCTTGGGGGTGCCGGTGGAGCCGGAGGTGTGGATGACGTAGGCGGGGCGGACCGCCGGGTCGCCGCCCACGGGCCGCCCGCCGTCGAGCGGCCGGGGCCGGCCGCCGTCGCGGTGGTCGATGACGGCGCACGCCCCGGAGGAGCCGAGCAGCTGTGTGCGGCGCTCCTCGGGGGTGGCGGTGTCGAGGGGGAGGACGGCGGCCCCGGCGAGCCAGGTGCCGAGCATGGCGACGACGGCCTCGGGTCCGGCGGGAAGGTGCACGGCGACCAGGCCGCCCTCGGTGACCCCGGTCCGCCGCAGCTCGCGTGCGGTGGCCGTGGCCCGCTCCCACAGCTCGGCGTAGCCGGTGGTGCCGCCCCGGGCGTCGCGCAGGGCGACGGCCCCGGGCGTGGCGCGGACGTGGGCGTGGACGGAGCGCACCACCGGGGCGGGGCGGGCGGTCGCCTGGCCGGTGGCGGGCACGGAGGCGGTGGCAGTCGCGGGGCCGGAGGCGGTCGCGGAGGCGGTGTGCACGGGAACTCGGCTTTCGTGGGGCGGGCGGTGACCGGCGTCGGCCTGCGGCGTGCGGCGGGTCATGGCCGTGCCGTTCCGCGACAGCTGGCGGGGCCGCTGGGGTCGAGGAGCAGCCGGGCGGCGGCGAGGACGTCGTCGCGGTAGGCGCGGTGGCGCTGGACGACGACGGTGAGGTCGGCTCCGGCGACGGCGGCGCCCAGGTCGCGGGCGGCCGGGATGTCGCGGCCGCGGGCCGTGAAGGACTCGACGTACGGGTCGTGGAAGCTCACCTCGGCGCCGAGGGCGTGGAGTTCGGCGGCGAGCGGCTCGGCCGGCGAGTGGCGGACGTCGGCGACGTCGGGCTTGTAGGTGACGCCGAGGAGCAGCACCCGGGCGCCGCGGACACCGCCCGCGCGCTCCGCGAGGATCTCCCGGGCGCGGGAGGCGACCCAGATCGGCATGGAGTCGTTGACGCGCTGGGCCTGCTCCGCCATGCGGAAGGGGATGCCCTCCTGGGCGGCCCGGTGGACGAGGTAGAGCGGGTCGACGGGGATGCAGTGGCCGCCGACGCCGGTGCCGGGGCGGAACGGGGTGAACCCGAAGGGCTTGGTGGCGGCGGCGTCGATGGTGTCCCAGACGTCGACGTCGAGGCGGTGGCAGATCTGCGCGAACTCGTTGATCAGCGCGAGGTTGACCTGCCGGTAGGTGTTCTCCAGGATCTTCGCCGCCTCGGCCTCGCGGGTGGAGCGGGTGACGTGGACCTCGGTGGCGAAGCCGCGGTAGAAGGCGGCCGCGCGGGAGGCGCACTCGGGGGTCAGGCCGCCGACGACCTTCGGGGTGTTGTGCAGGCCGTACCGCTCGTTGCCCGGGTCGACGCGCTCGGGCGAGAAGGCGAGGAAGAAGTCGCTGCCGGCGGTGAGCCCGGACTCCTCCAGCACTGCGCGGATCACGCCGTCGGTGGTGCCGGGGCTGATGGTGGACTCGATGATCACGAGCTGGCCGGGGGTGAGGCGGTCGCGCACGGTGCGGGTCGCGGCGAGCAGCGGTCCCAGGTCGGGGACGCCGTGGGCGTCCACCGGGGTGGGGACGCAGAGCGCGATCACCGTGCACTGCTCCAGGAAGGCCGGGTCGGTGGTGGCGTCGAGGAGTCCGGAGACGGCGGCGAGTTCGGCGGGGGCGACCGTGTCGCCCGGGGGGCGGCCGATGTTGACCTGGGCGACGAGGAAGTCGTTGAGGTCGAGGCCGCGGGTGCGGTGGCCGGCCGCGGCGGCGGCGACGGCCAGGGGCAGCCCGGCGTAGCCGATGCCGACCACGGCGACCTCCACGGGGCGTACGGGCGTCCCGAGGGCGGTGCCGAGGCCGGCCGGGGTGGCGGGCGCCTCGTGGGCAGGTGCGGTGGCGATCAGATCCATCTGTGTTCCTCGCAGGCATGGGGCCGGTGGAAGTGTCACGACGGGGGGCGTTGAACCCCTCGCCCGTGTGCCCCCGCCGTGCCGCCCTCGGCACGGAGCCGGGCGGCACGGGGCGGGCCGGGCAAGAGGAAGCGGGCCTGACCTGGTGCTCTGGGGAGGCGGCTCCCTACGGATTGCCACAGCCTCGGACCACCCGCTAGAGGAGCGCTCAAGAGCTGCTCGGCACCCTCTGGAGGACGGCCGCCGGACCTGTGGACGAACGCCCCAGGACCGCTGGACCCCCGCCCGCACACCTCCGGACGCCCGGCCCCGGACCTCCGGACGCCGGGCCCGGCATCTCTGGACCGCCGCACCACGGCCGCTGGAGGACCGCTGCCGGACCACTGCCGGACCGCTGCCCGACGGCTGCCGTACCTCCGGACGCCCGCCCCGGGGCCCCCGGCCCCTCGCCCGCACACCTCCGGACGCCCGCTCCCGGCCGTCTCGTGACCCGCCCCGCGCACGCCGGACCCCCGCCTCGCGGCCCCCCGGGGATCCGGTGCCGTGCACGCGGCCCCCTACCGATCAGCGGCGGACGGCGGCGAGACAAGGGCCGAGGGGGCGCGGGTAGGGGTTCGCCCGCGCCGGGGGGACGGTTACATTCGGGACGGCTCGCCGTGCGCCGCCGACCCGGGCCCGGCCCTGCCGCGCTTCTCGGAACGCGGCCGGAAGAGCCTGCCAACGGCCCGGGCCGCGCACATCCCCCGTCGCGGTCCGGGCACTCGGGCCGCCGCCGTGCGGGCCGAGCCAGGGCGAGGGGACTGAGGATGAAGGCACTCGTACTCGCAGGCGGAACGGGCAGCCGGCTGCTGCCGATCACCCATACCGCGCCGAAACAACTGGTCCCCGTGGCCAACAAACCCGTGCTGTTCTACGGAATCGAGTCCCTGGTGGCCGCGGGGATCACCGACATCGGCATCATCGTGGGCTACACCGCCGACGAGATCCGGGCGGCGGTCGGCGACGGCAGCGCCTTCGGCGCCCGCGTCACCTACATCCCCCAGGACCGGCCGCTGGGCCTGGCCCACGCCGTGCTGGTGGCGCGGGACTACCTCGCCGAGGACGACTTCGTCATGTACCTGGGCGACAACTTCATCGTGGGCGGCATCAGCGAACTGGTGGGCAGTTTCCACCGCAACCGGCCCGACGCCGACATCCTGCTGACGCAGGTGGACGATCCGACGGCCTTCGGCGTCGCCGAACTGGACGCCGAGGGGCGGGTCGTCCGCATCGAGGAGAAACCCAAGAACCCGATGAGCGACCTCGCGGTGGTCGGGGTCTACCTCTTCACTCCCGCCGTCCACGAGGCCGTGCAGGCCATCGAGCCCTCCGCCCGCGGCGAGCTGGAGATCACCGACGCGCTCCAGTGGCTGATCGACCAGGACCGCACCGTCCGCTCGACGCTGGTCACCGGGTACTGGAAGGACACCGGCAACGTCACCGACATGCTGGAGGTCAACCGTTCCGTGCTGGAGAGACTCGAACCGTGCACGGACGGGCTGGTCGACGCGGACAGCGAGATCATCGGCCGCGTCAGGATCGAACGGGGCGCCCAGGTCCACCGTTCGCGCATCGTGGGGCCTGCCGTGATCGGCGCGGGCACCACGGTCACCAACTCGTACATCGGCCCCTCGACCTCGGTCGCCGAGGACTGCGTGATCGACTCCAGCGAGATCGAGTTCTCGATCGTGCTGGCGGGGTCGAGCATCGAGGGGGTGGGCCGGATCGAGGCCTCCCTCATCGGCCGTCAGTCGCGGGTCACGCACGCCAACCGGACGCCGAGGGCCCACCGGTTCGTGGTGGGGGACCACAGCAAGGTCCAGATCACGCCGTGAGTCCGCGCCGCCCGCCCTACCGCTCCCGTCCGCCGTCCCGCCTCCGCCCGCCGTCCCGCTCCCGCCCGCCGGACTCCCGCCGGACTCCCCGCGGGCCCGTCCCCGCGGGACCGTCCGCTGCGGCGGCCCGGGGTCCGACCGTGCTCGACCCCGGCTCCAGCCGGGGACGGGACGCTTCACCCGGGCGCCCACCGGACCCGCGCACGCCCCCCGCGGCACCTCCGGCGGCACGCGCCGCCGGGGACGGCCGCCCGTCCCCCTGTACCGAGACCGCTGCGAAAGGCCCGTCACGATGCGCGTACTGGTGACCGGAGGTGCGGGCTTCATCGGCTCGCACTTCGTGCGGCGGCTGCTGTCCGGCGGCTACCCGGACCTGCCCGCCACCCGGGCCGTGGTCCTCGACAAACTGACCTACGCGGGGAACCTCGCCAACCTGGCGCCGGTGGCGGACGATCCACGCCTGGAGTTCGTCCGGGGCGACATCTGCGACGGCCCGCTGGTGGAGCGGCTGACGCACGGCACGGACCTGGTGGTGCACTTCGCCGCCGAGTCCCACGTGGACCGGTCCATCGAGGACGCCTCCGCGTTCGTGACGACCAACGTGATGGGCACCCACACACTGCTGCGGGCGGCGGCCGCCGCCGGCGGGGTCCGCTTCGTCCATGTGTCGACCGACGAGGTCTACGGCTCCGTCGACGAGGGCTCCTGGACGGAGGACGAGCCGCTGCGGCCCAACTCCCCCTACGCCGCCTCCAAGGCGTCCTCGGACCTGCTCGCGCTGGCCTTCCACCGCACCCACAACCTGGACGTGCGGGTGACCCGCTGCTCCAACAACTACGGCCCGCACCAGTACCCGGAGAAGGCCGTCCCGCTCTTCACCACCCGCCTCATCGACGGCCTGGACGTGCCGCTGTACGGGGACGGCGGCAACCGGCGCGACTGGCTCCACGTCGACGACCACTGCCGGGGCGTCGCCCTGGTCGCCGCCGGGGGCAGGGCGGGCGAGGTCTACAACATCGGCGGCGGCACCGAACTGACCAACCGCCGGCTCGTCGGCCGCCTGCTGGAGCTGACCGGCCGCGACGCGTCCGCCGTCCGGCACGTCGAGGACCGCGCCGGCCACGACCGGCGGTACTCGGTGGACACCGGCAAGATCTCCCGCGAGCTGGGGTACGCGCCGCGGACACCGTTCGACCGGGGACTCGCCGACACGGTCCGCTGGTACCGCGAGAACCGGTCGTGGTGGGAGCCGCTGAAGGCCGCGCTCCCCGCCTGACACCCCGCCACCGCCGACCGAGGAGCCGACTCCCGTGAACGCCCCCGCCGCCACCCCCTCCCGGCAGGCGGCCGCCTCCCGCTGGCTGCGCCGCTACCGGCCCGACGAGAGTGCCGCCGTACGCCTGTTCTGCCTGCCCCACGGGGGCGGCTCCGCCTCCGCCTACGTCGCGCTGACACGTGCACTCGCGCCCTGGGTGGAGGCGGTGGCGGTGCAGTACCCGGGACGGCAGGACCGGCGCGGCGAGCCGTTCCTCACCAGCGTCGACGCCACCGTCGACGCCCTGGTGCCGGTCCTGCGCGAGGCGGCGGACCGCCCGTACGCGCTCTTCGGCCACAGCCTGGGCGCCACCCTCGCCTACGAGGCGGCCCGCCGGCTCAGCGGCTCCGGGCACCCGCCGGCGCACCTGTTCGTCTCGGGGCGCCGTTCGCCCTCGCTGCCGCGCCACGACCTGGCGTTCCTGCGCAACGACGACGCGCTGATCGCCGAGATGGCGAAGCTCCAGGGGTGCGACCCGGTCCTCTTCCAGGAGGAGGACCTGCTGGAGATGGTGCTCCCCGCACTGCGCAACGACGCCCGGATGGCCGACGGCTACCGGCCCCGGCCGGACCCCGCGCTCACCGTCCCGCTGACCGTGCTCACCGGCGACGCCGATCCCCACGTCCCGGTCGAGGACGCCCGCGCCTGGCGGGACGTCGTCCCGGACGGCTCCGCCGGGCTGCACGTCCTGCCCGGCGGCCACTTCTACCTCGACGAGCACGTCGGCCGAGTCTGCCGTGTCGTCGAGGCCGCGGTCGGCGGCTGCCGGGAGCGGCCCGCGCAACCCCTGCCGTCACCTGAACCGGACGCCGCGTAGGGGGCCGCCCCCGCCCGCCACCCCGGTCTCTGCCGTGGCCACCTGGTTGCGGCACCGGCACCGGCTCTACCGTGGAGTGTCCGGCATCGCGGCATGCGCCCGGCACGTCCAGGGGAGGTCAGTGTGCGGGTCCAACCGATGCCCGGAGTCGGTGTCGACATCGGCGCCGACGGCTCCCTGGAGCTGCGCCGCCCCGACACGGCCGGCCTCCTCCCCCGCACCTACCACGGCTCACCCGTGTGCACGGCGATGTGGATCGCCCTGCGCCGGCACGACGGCGACCCCGACGCGGCGGCCCGCACCCTCGCCCGCCACTGGGGCGCGGACCTCGTCGGCACCCGCGCCGAACTGGACCAGTGGGTCTCGGAACTGTGCGACGCGGGGCTCGCCCGGCTCACCCCGTGACGCCCGCCCCCGGGCGGCCTCCCCCGGGACCCGCGCGGACCAGCCCGCCCGACGCCCCGCCGGTCGGCGCACACCGCCCCGCCCCCCACCCCCTACGGCTCCGGTACCGCTCCACCGCACCTGTAGGGGGTCCGCCGAGCCTGGGACGCGGCGGCGCCCGGGACCGGGCGGGCGCGCCCTTCCGGCACGCAGGGGGATTCGTGGAACGGGACTACGGCGAGGCACTGGACGTACTCGGCGGACAGCTGACCGCCTGCGCGGCCGGAACCGGGCAGCTGACCCTGGTGACCGGGGGCCTGGCGGCCGGCAAGACCCACCTGGTCCACAGCTTCGCCTCGCACGCGCGGGCCGCCGGCGCGCTCTGCCTGACCGCCTCCGGCTCTGCCGCCGAACGCGACTGCCCCGCCGGGATCGCCGACCAGCTCCTGCGCGGCCCGCGGGTTCCCCGGGAGACCGCCGACCGCACCGCCCTGCTCCTCGCGGAGGCCGCACCCTCCGCGGCCGCGGAGGGAACCCTCCCGGGCGGGGAGGAGACCCTCCTGCTGCGCGCGCTCGGGGCCCAGGTGCTCGATCTGGCCCGGCAGCGGCCCGTGGTGCTGCTGGTGGACGACGCGCACTTCTGCGACGGCCTCTCCGCCCGCTTGCTCGCCCACCTGGCGCGGCGCATCGGATCGGCGCCCGTGATGGCCGTCCTGACCCGCTGGGACCGGGAGCAGCCGGCCACCGACCCGGTCCTCACCGACCTGACCCGGCAGCCGCACGAGGACCTGCGCCTCGCCCCGCTCCGCCCCGCCGAGGTCGCCGCCCTGCTCGCGGCGGCCACCACGGCGGAACACGCCCGCGAGCACGCACCGGCCGTCCACCGGGCGACCGGCGGCAACCCGCTGCTCGTCCGTGCCGTCGCCGAGGACCACCGGGCCCTCGGCGACGGCCGGCCCGCCGCGGCGGACGGCCCCCCGCTCACCGGCCCGGCCTTTGTGCGGGCCGCGCTGGGCTGCATGACCCGCTGGGACGACGGCCACCTGCTGACCACCGCGCAGGGTCTGGCCGTCCTGGACACCGCGGCCACCGTGCCGCTCCTCGCGGAGGTGACCGGGCTGCCCGCGGCGGCGGTCCGCCGGACGCTCGGCACCCTCACCGCCGCCGGTGTCGCCGAGGGCCCGCGCCTGCGCGGTCCCGCTCTCCGCGACGCCGTGCGGACCACCCTGAGCGGTGCGGAGGCGGCCCGCCTGCACGGCGCCGCGGCCGCCGCGCTCCAGGACCGGGGCGCCGACCCGGTGTCCGTGGCCCGGCACCTGGTCGCCGCGGGAACCGGCGACGCGCAGGACGCCGCGGCCCTCGGGGCCGCCGCCGCCCAGGCCGCCGGACGCGGCGAACTCCCCTTCGCCGCCGACTGCCTGGACCTGGCGGTACGGCTGGGCACCGACCCGCGCGGCCGCGCCGCGCTCCGGCGCCGGCTGGCCCGGACCCTCTGGCAGACCGACCCGGCGGCGGCCGACCGCTGCCACGCCGAGGACCGCACCGCCCTGGCCGGCGGGGAACTGCCGCCGCACCACGCGAGCGGCCCGCTGAAGCAGGCCCTGTGGCGCGGCGACCGGGACACCGCCCGCCAGGCGCTGCGCGCCCGCGCCGGGCTGCCGGAGGACCGGCGCGACCCGCGGACGGAGGCCGAACTGCGCCTGGCCCACCGCTGGTTCTACGGGACAGCGGTGCTCCGCGGGACCGGCGCGGCACCGCTCGACGGCAGAAGCGGCCGCACGGCCGCGGAGGACCTCTGGAGCCGGGCCGTCGACGGCGTCGGCGACAGCGCGTCGGCGGTGGGCGGCCGGAGCGCCGTCGCGGGCGCCGAACACCTCCTGGAGAGCTGCCGTCCGGGGGAGACGCTCCTGGAAGTGGCCCTGGCCGCACTCTTCTCCCTCCAGCGCGGCGACCGCCCGGACCTCGCCACCGCGTGGCTCGACACGCTGGACGAACAGGCCGCACGGGGTTCCTGGACCACCTGGCAGGCGGTGCTCGGCGCCGTCCGCGCCGACTTCGCCCTGCGCCGGGGCGAGCTGGGCGCGGCGAGCGGGCACGCCCGCTCGTGCCTCGGCAGGCTCGCGCCGCAGAGCTGGGGCGTGCTGTACGCCTATCCCCTCGCCACCCTGGTGTCCGCGGCCACCGCGCTCGGGGACACCGGAGCGGCCGAGGAGGCGCTGCGGCGACTGCCCTGCGAGGCGCAGCCCGTGTCCGCCTGGAGCCTCGGGCTCCGCTGCGCACGCGGACGGCACCACCTCGCGGCCGGGCGGACGCTCGCGGCGGCGAAGGACTTCCAGGACTGCGCCGATCTGGCCCGGGAGGCGGAACTGGACGTGGCGGAGCTGGCCGACTGGCGCACCGGTCTCGCGGAGGCGGGCCTGCGGCTGGGCCGCACCGTGCTCGCCCGTGACCTGGCCACCGCGCAGCTCGACCGCAACCGCGGCGCGTCCGGGCGCACCCGGGGCATCGCTCTGCGGGTGCTCGCCGCCACCGCCGATCCCGGGCAGCGTCCGGGACTGCTGCGTTCCTCCGCCGACCTGCTGGAGACGGCCGGCGACCGGTTGGAACTGGCCCGCTCCCTCGGCGACCTGAGCGTGGCGCTGCGGGACCTGGGCGAGACGGAGGCCGCCCGCGCCATCTCCTGGCGTGCGGCGCACGAGGCGAAGGTGTGCCGTGCGAAGGCGCTGACGGACCCGGCGGTCCCGGGGGCCGCGCACACCGCCGTGCAGCCGGCCGGCGGGCCGGGCGGCGTCGAGGGTTCCGTGCTCAGCGACGCCGAGGGCCGTGTCGCGCTGCTGGCCGCCCGGGGCTTCAGCAACCGGGACATCAGCGAGCAGCTCTTCATCACGGTCAGCACCGTGGAGCAGCATCTGACCCGGGTCTACCGCAAGCTCGGTGTCTCCGGCCGCCGCGCGCTGCCCGAACTGCTCCCGCTCCCGCGGCTGCAGTCGGTCTGAGCCGAGTCCCGGGCCCGGGGGCGCGGGAAGCGGGACGACCGGTGCCGGGACGACCGGTGCCGGGACGGCCCGTGCCGGGACCGGAGCGGCGGAACGGGGAGCAACCGTGCCGGTCTCCCCTGCGGCGTGCCGGTGGCCGGTCTCCCCCGGTACGCGGACGGCGGTCCGCCGGGAACGCAGGACCGGACCCGTGGTCCGCCGGGAACGCAGGACCGGACCCGTGGTCCGCCGGGTGCACAGGACCCGGACCGGCTGTCCGCCGGGTGCGCACCGCACGCACCGGGCGGTGCGAGGGTCCGCGGCCGGCGGCCCGCGCCCGGCGCGAGGGCGTGCGCCGGGCGGTCTCAGGCCGCGAACAGATCGAAGGTGGACGTCCTCCGCGGCCCCGCGGCGACGTCGAGCAGCGGGTCCACGGTGAGCATGGCCTGGTGGAGCCGCTGGAGCTGCGGCGAGGGCTCGACCCCGAGCTCCTCGACGAGCCGGAGCCGCAGCCGCCGGTAGGACTCCAGGGCGGCGCCCTGCCGTCCCGCCCGGTACAGCGCCACCATGGCCTGCGAGTGCAGACCCTCGTGATGGGGGTGGCGGGCCGTCAGATCGGCCAGTTCGGCCAGGAGTTCGCAGTGGCGGCCGAGCTGGAGGTCGGCGTCGATCCGCCGCTCCACGGCCCCGAGTCTGCTCTCCTCCAGGCGCATGACCTCGATCTCCAGGATCGGGCCGAGCCGTACGTCGACCAGCGCGCGCCCGTCCCAGAGGTCGAGCGCCCTGCGGTAGCACGCCGCGGCCGTCCCGGTCTCGCCCGCCTCGAACGCCGTGCGCCCCTCGGTCACCGACCGCTCGTACTCGTGCACGTCGACGCTCTGCTCCGGGATCTGGAGCAGATAGCCGCCGTGGCGGGTGGCGAGGACGTCCTTCGCCCCTGTCGGGGCCCCCGGCCCCATCGCCGTGCCCAGCCGCCGCCGCAGCTGGAGGATGTAGGTCTGCAGGGTGGTCAGCGCGCTCTGCGGGGGCTGGGTGCCCCACAGCTCCTCCAGGAGCGTCTGCACCGGCACCACGCGCCCCGGGTAGAGCGCGAGCAGTGCCAGGATCTGCCGCGGCTTGCCCGCCGTCGGAACGATCGAGCCCCCGTTGACCTCGGCGCCCAACGGACCCAGAACCTGAATCCTCATGTTCCCCTCCGCACCTCGTCGAGTTCCTCATGAATTCCGAACTGTTGCCGGAAGCGCACGCTAGCCGGGTACCTGCCGGATCATGGGATGCCTTGAGCTGCCCTCCAGCGCTCTTCCATGGGCTGTCCGCCCTGCGGGCCAGGGCCGCACGAGGGCCGGTCCAGGGGTGCGGGAGAAGCGGTGGCGAACCGTTCGCGGACCGCTGGAGACGCGGCCGGGGCCCCCGGCGCCGGACGGCGCGGGGGCGCGGCCGGCGGTGTCAGCGCCGGACCGCCTCGTCCAGCAGCCGGGCCAGGTCGAGGGCCGCCTCGTCGGTGCCGGTGTCGGCCGCCAGGACGACCAGCGGCGGGCGGACGCCGTCCGCCGCGAGCAGCCGGGCCGTCTCGTAGGCGTCCGCCCCGCCGCCGGAGAACGCGCCGAGGACCAGCCGCTGCCCCGACTGGGCGAGCCGGCGCAGGACGGCGTAGCGGCTCACGGGGCCGTCGAGCGCGAGCCGCAGCAGGATCACCGACTCCGGGCCGGGGTAGAGGCGGGAGACGCGGGTGTACCAGGTGCGGGGGACTCCCGGCGAGGGCACCAGGCAGACGGTGCCGCCGGTGCCGGGGCGCAGGGTCACCAGGGCGGGCCAGGAGGGGACGGGCGGCAGCGCGTCGAGCACCTCGGAGACGGTGGTCGAGTCGTCCGCCGCGTACGGCAGTTCGCGCAGCAGGCCGGCGCAGTGGGCGAGGAGCCCGGTGGCGTCCGCGAGCCGGGACCGGTCGTGGCTGACCGAGAGCACCAGGCCGCCCGCGTCGTCGTGGTACGCGACGAGGGTGACCGGGAAGGCGTTCGCGGCGCCCACCGGCTCGGCGAACTCCATGCGGATGCCGTGGGCGGCGAAGGCGGGCTCCAGCCGCTCCAGGGGGTCGAGGCTGCTCTCGAAGACGAGCAGGCTGTCCCCGCCGGGCCCGGCTCCGGCGCGGCGCCCCGGCGGGTCCGGGTCGGCGGTCCAGCCGTGGATCTGGCCGGCCGAGACCCATTCGTACGAGGCGAGGTCGATGGCCTGGTCGCGCAGGGCGGCCAGGAGTCCGGGGACGGTGCTGTCCGGGTCGATGTCGACCGAGACGGGCAGCGGGTTGCGCAGCGCGCCCGGCAGGCGCTCCACGCCGTCGAGCGGGATGCCCCTGCCCGATGCGGCGACGCTGAACCGGACCGGCAGCGGCCCGTCGGCCCCGGCGGCCCGGTAGAGGAGCATCGCCCACGCCGCCTGGAGCGCGCCGCTCTCGGTGGCCCCCCAGCGCCCGGCCCAGGCGGCGAGCCGGGCCGCTTCGGAGGAGGCCAGCCGCACCCGGGCGCGCCCGGTGCCGGTCGCCTCGGTGAGCAGCGGTGCGGTGACGTAGGCCGCCATCGAGCCGGCGGCGTCCGGCGCGGGCGCGGCTCGCAGCCAGAACTCCCGCGCGGGGGTGAGGTCCTGGGCGGCGAGCCAGCGGGCGTGGTCGCGCACGTCGGGGCGGCGGTCGCCGCCGGGCAGGTCTCCCTCGGCCAGGTAGGCGCGGTAGAACCCGGCGAGCAGCAGGCGCACGCTCCAGGTGTCCAGCAGCGCCTGGTGGTAGGTGAGCAGCACGCGGGTGGCGGGGGCTCCGTCGCCGGGCGGACCGTCGAAGAGGGTCAGGCGCAGCGGTCCCGGGCAGCGCGGGTCGATGCCCCGGCGCTGGTCGGCCGCGAGCACCTCGGGCCAGGCGGCCCCGGGGTCGGCCGTGCGCGCCACTTCGGGCACCACCCGGTCGTGGACGGTGATGACCGGGTCGCGGCCGTGGTCGAAGGAGGCGCGGAGCACGGCCTCCCGGTCGAAGACGGACTGCCAGGCGTCGGCGAAGCGGGCCGCGTCCAGCGGGCCGTGCCAGATCCAGGTGAGCTGTTCGATCTGGCGGCCGGTACCGGGGTGGGCGTCCGCGTCGGCGAGGAGTTCGCGCTGCAGGGGGCTGGCGGCGACGGGCGGTTGCCCGGCGTGCTCGCCCGGGACGGCCGCCAGTTCGTCCAGGACCGCGCGCACCGAGGCGGCGAGGGCGTCGACCGTTTCGCGGGTGATGCCGTCGTGGTCGGAGTGCAGCCAGTCGAACCGGATCTGGAGGCGCCCCTGCCGCATCCGTGCGGCGGCGTCGATCGCGTACGGCCAGGCGGTGCGGGCCGGCCGCGGGGCGGGGCGGACGTCGGTGTCGGGGGTGAAGCGGACGAGGACGGGGACGAGTTCACGCAGCACGAGGCGGAGCGCCGGGTCCGCGGCGTACTCGCGGCAGGCGCCGAAGGCGGCCCGGCCGACGGCGCGCAGGCTCCGCGCGGCCTGCTCGGTGAACTCGCGTGCGTGCTGCCCGGGTTCGCCGTCGAGGAGGACGGGCTCGGTCTCGGCGAACGGCCCCACGGTGCGTGCCAGCGCGGGGGTGCCCTGGCGCCCGTCGGTGCACACGTCGAAGGAGGCGGCGCGGGTGCCGCGCCAGCGGATGAGGGCGAGGCCCAGGGCGCCGGTGAGGAGCTGGGCGGGGCGGAGTCCGAAGCGCCGGGCCACGGGACCGGTGAGCTGTGCGGTGGCCGCGCGCCCCAGGGCGAAGCCGGGGTGGTGCTCGGGTGCGGTCTGCGGCAGCGGGCCGCGGGAGCGGAAGGAGGCGGCGGCGGCACGCCCTTCGGCGACCTCGCGCCAGTGGTCGCACTCGCGGGGGTCGGCGGCGATCGCGGGCAGCGCGGCGACCCATTCCGGGTAGCGCACGGCCTCGGGGCCGAGTTCGCGCTCCGGTCGCTCGAGGGCGGCCCGGAGGTCGGCGAGGAGGATCTCCAGCGACGTCTGGTCGGCGACGAGTTCGTGGGCGAGCAGCACGAGCCTGCGGCGCCCGCGCAGCAGCACCGCGTGGAGGGAGCGGCGGGCGGAGGGGCGCAGGTGGCGGCCCGCCTCCGCTATGGCCGCGCGCTCACGGCCGGGCGGCACGCCGTCGGCCACCGTGCAGACCGTGTCGGCGGCGAGCGGGGCGGCGTGGATGCCGCTGCCGGCCTCGGTGTCGACGCGGGCGGCGAGGAGCGGGTGGGCCCGCGCCAGGTTGCGCAGGGCCGCCTCCACGGCGGCGGGGTCGAACGGCTCGGGCGCGTCGAGGGTCCTGGACGGATGGGAGGCGGGGGCGGCCGCTTCCCCGCCCCGGGCCAGGTCGAGCTGGGCGGGGCCGAGCGGGACGGGCTGCCGGTCGCGGGCGGTGAGCAGGTCGGCGACGATCCCCGCGGGGAAGGCGCCGGGCGCCGGGCCGCCGGCGGCACCGGTGACGGGCTCCACGTGCAGCAGGTGGTGGTCGGGGCCGAGCTGCTGGAGGCGGTGGCGCCAGGAGCGGGTACCGAGGGCGCGGGCGGCGGCGTGGTCGAGCGCGGCGGCGACCCGGCCCTCGGTCAGCGGGCCGCGGACCTCCAGGACGGGAGGCTCGCCGGGGTCGACCACGACGGTCGTGACGGTGGCGGGCCGTTCGGAGGTGGCGCGTTCGGACGTGGCGTTCTTGGAGGTCATCGGCATCCGGGGCGTGGCCCCTCCCCCCTTTCACACAGCGAGACGCCGCACATGACGGTCGTCATGGCGGTCACCTGCGTCGCGGCTTTGCGACATGGTCCTGGACGGCTCCGTGCGGGTCCGGTCCCACCCGGCGTCCGCAGCGTGCTCAGCAGGCTAGCGGCACACGCGCGACATGCCCGTTTTCTCCAGTGGCCCTGAAGCACGCCCCGGGCGGCTCTCAGCGGGAGCACCGCCCGCCGCCCGGGACGCGGCCGTGTACGGGTACGGGCGCGGCGGTCCGGGCGGGCACGCGGACGGGGGCGCGGGCGGCCCGCGCCGGGCGCCGCGTGGCGTCTTTCGCGGGGGTGTCGTGGCGGGCGACGCTCAGCAGATGGCTGCCGAGGACGCGGTGGGTGGTGAAGGCCCAGGCGCCGGGCAGGGCCGCCGTGTCACCGGGGGCGAGCAGGCCGGTGCCGCCGCCGTCGAGGGAGAACCCGCTGAAGTCGAGCCGCAGTCCCTGGCCGAGCGCCTTGCTGTACGCCTCCTTCAGCGTCCAGAGCCTCAGCAGTGCGCGTTCGCGGTCCCCGGGGGGCAGCCGCAGCAGGGAACGGAGTTCGCCGGGTGCGCAGATGTGGCCGCTCAGCAGGCCGAAGTCGAGCCTGCGGCCGGCCGGTTCGGTGTCGACCCCGATCCGGCCGACCCTGCTGACGCCGACCGCGATCAGCTCGTCGCTGTGGCTGAGGCTGACGTCGAGGTCGAGTCCGCGCAGGTAGGGCCGTCCGCCGAGCTCGTACGCGAGGTCCAGCTCCGCCGGGAGGAGGTCCAGCACGGCGGCCGCCGCGTACTTGGCGACGAGCCGGGAGGCGGCGAAGCGGTGGCGGGTGGCGGGGTCGGCCGTGTGCCGGTAGCGCTGCCAGTCGCGGCCCAGCAGGAGACGGAGCGCGGGGTCGGTGAGGGCGGTCGGGAACCATTCGCCCCAGGTGGTGTGCACGACGGCGCTCCCCCGCGCCGCCAGCGCGGTCCGGACCGGCTGCCATGGCCCGGCGGGACCGCGTACGTGGACGGGGGGCGAGGTGCGCGTGGCGTCGCCCATGGGTGTCCTTCCGGTCGGATGGTTCACAGCGGATGCCTGTCCCCGCCCGCACCGACGAGCCTGCGCCGCCGTGCTGGGGGCCCGGTGGAGAGCCGCTGGAGGGACGGTCGGCGTCCGCTCGGCGCGGATCGGGCGGCCGCCGGTGGCCGCCCGGCCGGGCAGCAGGTGGGCGGCGGTGCCCGGCGCGGGCCGCGAGCGGCCCGCGGGCGGTCCTCCAGCGGTTCTCGTCCCGCCCCGGGGCGGACCCGGAGCCCGGCGCGGACGGGCGGCGTGCGCGGGGCGTGACAGCGGGGCGGTGAGGGGGCAGGGTGGTGGCCGCCGGACGGAGGAGCGCGGGGGGGCCGCCGTCGGGGCGTGCTGCGGAAGTGCCGCACGGCCCGCCCGCACGGTGCCGGGGGGTGTCCCCCGGCTCAGGAGAGGTGGATCACCGCGACCGCGTTCTCGGCCCGGTGGCGGACGAAGTCGAGGACGTCCAGGGCCTCGCGGCCGAACTGCCCGCGCAGCCGGCCGCGTGTGCCGGCCTCCCCGGGGAAGGCCCCGGCCTCCTCGGCGCGGACCAGCACGGTCTGGCGGCACACCACCAGGACGCCCCTGGTGTCGGGCAGCACCTGCCACTCGCCGATGCGGGCGGCCACCGCGGGCGTCGTCCGGGTCTGCTTGTGCACCAGGCGCCCGGCGTGCGGGAAGCACACCCGGACGGACTCGGTGGGGCGGACCACACCGTCGGCGCCCCGCACGTCCATCGCCACCCGCTGGACGCCCGGTTCCTCCTCGCTGAGTTCGGTCCGCACCACGTGCGGCACCTCGCCGGGCCATTCGTCCACGCGGTACAGGGCGTCGTGGACCAGCTCCGGAGGGCCCTTGACGCGGATCTCGTCCTCGAAGGAGAGGACGAGACGGTCCAGTTCGGTCCACCGCTCGGCCAGCTGCCGCAGGCTCTCCACGACGGCCGCGCCGGCGGAGTGCAGGGCACGCCGCGCGGCCTCGCCGGGCGGGCCCGGCGGCGGGCCGTACTCGTGGCGCAGCACGAGCCGGCAGGCGTGCGGGCCGCGCTCCTCCACCTGCCAGTCGCCGCGCACCGTCCCGACCGCGGCGGGCGCGGGGTCGCACCGGAAGCCGATGCGGCGGCGCTCGGGGTCGAGGACGCGGCGCGAGATCCAGGACAGCACGGCGCCGCCGACGGTGGCCCAGGCGCGGATGCGCTCCTCGCGGGGCTCGAAGTCCAGGAGTTCGACGTGGACGACGGGCGGCAGGAGCAGGGGCCAGCTCGCGGCGTCCGCGATCAGTCCGTAGACGACCCCGGCGGGGGCGGCGATCTCCGTCTCGTGCGCGATGCGGTGCACCCGCTCACCCGCCATGGCGGCCTTCTCCTCCGGCTCGTCCCCAGCGCGCGGGGGTGTGCGCTCCCGTTCCCGGCTCCTTCTGCCGAAGGGGCCGCCGGCGGCCCGGGGCGTGCGGCGACAGCGGCTCCGTCCGCCCGGAGGGCGGGGCGTGCGGCGTCGCGGCACGCCCGGAGGGACCGCGGGCGGCGGCGGCACGGGCGTGAACGAGCCCTCGTACCGGGGTGGTGCGGCGGCGGACCATGGCGGTTCTCCTCCGGCTCGTCGGTATGTGAACCGTCGGCCGGAGCACTGGAGAGAGCGTCGAGGACCGCTGGAGGAGGAGCCGCGCCGGCCGGCGGGACCGGGCCGGCCTGCCGTCAGACGGCTCCCCGCAGCGGGGCCGCGCGCGGGACGGTGAGCGTCTTCGGGGACGATCTGGCCCACGGGAAGCCGTGGTGCAGTTCGATGACGAGCGTCTCGTCCTCGTCCGCCATGAGGGCCACGGCGGCCAGGACCCCGGGCACCGGCTCCAGTTCGACGAACCGCCACCGGTGGGAGACGTCGTCGTCCGGCGGCCGGAAGCCGCGGACGCCGTGGTCCTCGTCGAGGTCGAAGGAGAAGCTGTCGAAGGAGAGCCCCAGTCCCAGTCCGCGCGCCTTGGAGTACGCCTCCTTCAGCGTCCACAGCCGCAGGACGCGCACGTCCCGGGCGCGGCCGGGCGGCACCCGGGCGACCCACTCGCGCTCCTCGGGGGCGAAGGCGTGGACGACTCCGTCGAGGCCCTGCTCCCTGCGGTCGAGCCGCTCGACGTCCACGCCGATGCGGTGGCGGCGTGCCACGCCGAGCAGGTTGTGGCCCCCCGCGTGCGAGAGGTTGAAGTCGAGTTCGCGTCCGCCGCGCGGCAGTCCGCCGGCCGGCTTCTGGAGGAACGGCCGCCCGCGCGAGGAGCGCCAGATGACGGCCTCGCCCTCGGGGATGCCGCTCTCCAGCGCCAGCACGCGCCGCACCATGACGTGCGCGACAACGTACTGGCGGCGGTCGCGCTCGAAGAGGAACTGGCCGGCGCTCTCCCGCTCCTGCTCGTCCAGCCACTGCGCGGCGAGTGTGGTGGCCAGGCCGGGCGCCAGCTGGTCGTTGGGGCAGAACCACAGGGTGACCGGCACGGCGGGCTCCAGGACGGCGGTAAACCTTCCCGTCATCGCTTCCGCCTCCCTCGGCGCGGGGACCGGCCCGGGCGGGCCGGCTCGGCCGGCGGGCGGCACGCGGAGGCGCCCGTGCCCCGGTGCCCGGTCGGTCGCGGTCGACGCGAGCCGAGGAGGCGGTCACCGCCGGGAGCGCGGGTCTCCCGTGCGTCCGTCTCTCGTACGTTCATGGTGTGGTTCCGCCTCAGCCTCGTCGCGGCAGCAGGGCGAGGGCCTGGTCGATGGTGAGCCGCTTGTCCCGGACCGCGTCCAGCAGCAGGCCGGCGTCCATGTGCGCGGGCTCGGCCGTGAGCGCGGCGATGTGCGCGGCCAGGGTGGCGAGGGTCGGGTGGGTGCCGAGCACGGAGGTGCGCTCGCCGGTCCCGTAGATGTGGTTGACGGTCGCCACGAACTCGGTGGCGAGGAGGGAGTCGAGGCCCATCCTGGCGAACGGGACGTTGGGGTCCAGCTCCCAGGGGTCGCGGAGCACCAGCCGCGCGAGCTCCTCCCGCAGGACGGGCAGGACCTCGCTCCCGGCACGCCGTCCGGCCGGGGGCGGGACGGACGCGGCGGGCACCGGCGCACCGGCGGCCTCGGCGGGTCCGGGCAGGGGTGCGTTCCGCCGCTCGGGGTGCAGTTCGCCGGCGATGTGCCGGGCGAAGGCCGCGGGGGTCGCGTGGTCGAAGAGCGCGGGCGCCTTGACGTTGGTGCCGCAGCGCTCGTTGACGCCCGCCACGAACTCGACGGCCTGCAGCGAGCCGAGCCCCAGGAAGCGGAACGACTGCCGGACGTTGATCTTCTCCGGTTCGAGCAGGAGGATTCCGGCGAGCACGTCGACGACGTCGGTCAGCGGGTCGGCCGGGGGCGCGGAGGGTGCCGCCGGTGCGGATGGCTGGAGGTCACTGGACATGGAGGCTGCTCCAAGAGGGTTTGTCCAAAGGGCCGGTGAGACCGGGTCTTCGTACGCGCCGCCGGGGCGCCGGGGCCGCCGGGCCGGGGCGCGGGGACCGTGCCGCCGGGGCGGGTCGCGACCGGCGGCCCGTGGTGGGCGCCGGGTGGCGCGGGACCGGCGGGAGTCTCACAGCGCGCCCTGGCCCACCCGGACGCCGCGGTCCGCGCCGTGGGCGGTGGCCTGGGTGTCCTGGGCGGCGGTCTCGGGGCCGGCCATCAGGACGGAACGCTGGAGCCTGCGCAGGGCGGCCGAGGGCTCGAGTCCGAGTTCGCGGACGAGGGCCCGGCGAAGGCGCTGGTAGGTCTCCAGCGCCTCGGTGCGCCGGCCGGAGCGGTGCAGCGCGAGCATGAACTGGCCGTGCAGGGTCTCGTGCGTGGGGTACCGGCTGACCAGGACGGAGAGCTCGCCGAGGAGTTCGCGGTGGCGCCCCAGCCGGAGGTCGGCGTCGATGCGCTGGTCGAGTGCGCAGAGCCGGGTCTCCTCCAGGCGCCGCACCTCCATGGAGAGCAGGGCGCCGGTCTGCACGTCGGCGAGCGCGGCGCCGCTCCACAGGGAGAGGGCGTCGCGGAGCTGGCGGGCGGCGGCGGGGAAGTCGCCGGCGTCCATCGCCCGGTATCCGGTGCCGGCCAGCAGCTCGAACTCGCGGACGTCGCTGCGGCCGCCGGAGGTGTTGAGCAGGTAGCCGCCCGGCATGGTGACGAGGACGTCCTTGGCCGAGCGGGCGGGCGCGTCCGCCGGGTCCTGCGCCAGCGCGGTGCCGATCAGCTCGCGCAGCTGGAGCACGTAGGTCTGGAGGGTGGCGCGGGCGCTGCGCGGCGGACGGCTGCCCCAGAGCTCCTCGGTGAGGGCCGACACGGAGACGATCTGGTCGGCGCGGAACGCCAGCATGGCCAGAACCTGTCGCGGCTTCGGCGCCGTCGGCGTGATCGAGACGCCGTTCTCACGGACGACCAGTCCGCCCAGTACAGAGATGTCCATGGCGTCTCTCCCCCTATGCACGCGCCGGCGAACGATTCACCGGCCCTCGCAGCCCGAGTGGCTTGGAGACTCCGAGTAAAAAACAGCACGGTTGGTTTGTCAATATAAAACCGTCCGCGCTGTTTTGTATCCGATCCCCTGTCGGCTCTCACCTGCGGTTCCAGTGCGCAACGAGTCACCCCTGAGGGGGATTCGCCCACCGCGCGAGCCGGTCCGAGGGCCCGAACTCCCGTCCCCCACACGGGGAAACAGCGCGAGCGGCGATCCGGGCGGCGGCGGGATGGGCGCGCCCGGACACCACCGTCGCCGTGCCGTCCTGCCGTCCCGCCGCCGTGCCGCCGTGCCGGGACACCGTGCCGCCGGTCTCTCTCCGTCGCCGTCGCCGCTCGCCGCCCCGCCGTCGCCGTCGCCGCGTCTCAGCCGGACTGCCCGGCGGCCTTCTTCGGCAGGAATCCGACCGCCGCCGCGTCCACGGCGATCCCGGGGAGGACCAACTCCCAGAAGCCGGCCACCCGTTCGCCCGAGAGCCAGCGCGGGTCACGGGCCCCCAGCACCTCGAACCCCACCGTGGCCGCCACGACGGCCGGCGCGAGCCGGTCGGAGGTGGCCCCTTCGGCCAGCAGCCCGTCCCGCTCGGCCCGCGCCAGCGTGGCCTCGACCCAGGTCTGCCACTGGCGCCGCAGCGCTCCGTCCCGGCCGTGCGCCGGATCGGAGCAGAGCTCGAAGCCGGCCCGTACGACGGTGTCGTCGGCGACGAGGCCCATCAGGCCGTGCGTGGCGCCGACCAGCGCCTGGAGAGCGTCGCCCGAGTCCTCGGCGAGCCCGGTCACCCGGGCCAGCGAGTCCGACGCCTCCTGCCGGACCGCGTCGGCCAGCGCCTTCTTGTTCTCGAAGTGGAAGTGCAGGGCGCCGTTGCTCACCCCTGCGCGGCGACTGATCGCGGAGAGCGAGGCGAGTGCGAACCCCTCCGAGGCGAACACCTCGGCCGCGGCCCGCACCAGCGCCCGCCTGGTGCGGGCCGCTCTCTCCTGCTTCACCATCATCTGCCTCCTGGCGGAGGGGTCGCGGGCGACGTTGCTCGCGACCGCGCCACCCCCATTGGGTTGCTCACTGGGGTGGGTTGCCGTGCCCGCGGGGCGGCAGGACGGTGCACTCGGCGCGGAGCGCGGACGGTGCCCGCGGCCCGCGGGCCGCGGGCACCGTCCGGCGCCGGGCAGACCGAGGTCATCGCCATGCCGGTCCCTTCCTGAAACGAGGCCGGCGGAAGTCCCGACCCGAGCCCTCGCCGGGCAGAATAACAAACCGCGCGTGCGGTTTCATACGGTGAACTGGAAATTCACCGCACGGAATCAGCCGTTCGCAACCGTTCGGCCGCACGGCGCCTCCCCCGGGGCACGCGGCGGCCCGCGGTCCCGCTCACGGACCGGCGTTCTCCCCATGTCTGCGAACACCACGGCAGGGCGGCCGATCCGCCCTTCTGGGGCACGACCGCCCCCACAGGGAGCGGGGGACGGGCATGCGCCGGCCCCTGCTCGCACTCGCCTGCGGGTTCTGGGGAAACCGTCGGCCCGGCCGGTGGAGAACCGCTAAGGAATCGCTGGAGAGATCCGCGCGGGCGGTCGGCCGGGCCCCGGCACCCCTCCCCGCGCGGTCGGCCGCCGCCTCTCCCGTCCGGTCCCCTGACAGCGGCAAACAAACCCGACCGCCCGTTCCGGGGAGCGCACGCCTCCGCGCGGAGAGGCAACGGAGGAAACCATTCCACTTCCCAGGGGCCTCTGAGCCACCGAAGACCCTGGTAACTAAACCGGGTGGTATGTATCTTTCGAAGGGATGGATCGGCCGTCGCACCAAGTCCCAGCCATTCCACCAACCCGGGGGAGTCATGTCCGCGCCCACCTTTCACGCGAACCGCCCGTCCCGCTCCGAGCAGGCTCCGCTCCAGGCCGGAGCCGGGGGCACCGGCACCCTTCTCGCCCAGCGCGCCCCCCGGGGCGCCGGCGTCGCCAAGGAACTCGTCCACCGCCACAACCCGGCCGAGGTGATGCTCACCGGCTGGGAACGAAGAGGCGACGACAGCTTCGGCCTCACCGCCACCTGGCCCCGGCAGCACCGGTTCTTCACCGGCGTGAACGGCTGTCACGACCCGCTGATCGCTGCTGAAACGATCCGCCAGGTGGGAAGCCTGCTGTCGCACGCCGAGTACGAGGTGCCTTTCGGCCAGCAGTTCGTCATGTGGAACCTCTCGGTCACCACCTGGCCGGGATCACTCGCCGTGCGCCACTCCCCCGCCGACATCGACCTCGACGTGGTCTGCCACGACGTGAAGCGGCGCGGCAGGGCACTCGTGGGACTGCGCTACGAGGCCGTCCTGAGGCGCGACGGGGAGGTCGTCGCGCACGGCGGCGCCGCCCTGACCTGCATAAGCCCCGCGGCCTACCGGCGGCTGCGGGCGCCCCGGCTCGACGGCGCGGGCCCGGCACTGGACCTCGCGGGGCCCGTGGCCCCGCACGAGGTCGGCCGCACCTCCCCGGCCGATGTCGTCCTCTCCCCCACCGCGCGGCAGGGCCGCTGGCTGCTGCGGGCGGACACCCGCCACCCCGTCCTCTTCGAGCACCCGGTGGACCACGTGCCCGGGATGCTGCTGCTGGAGGCGGCCCGGCAGGCCACGATCGCCACCCTCGGCCACACCGCGCCGCCCGCCGAGGTCACCGGCGAGTTCAGCCGGTACGCCGAACTGCACCGGCCCTGCGTCATCGACGCGCACCGCCTGCCGAAGCGCGGCGCCGAGGAATCCGTGCTGGTCACCGGGGAGCAGGACGGCGAGAACGTGTTCCGCGCCATCGTCACCCTGCCGCCCTCCGCAGGCTGACTCCGCCCCGCTCCGGCCCCCGGTCCCGGTGACGTGCCCTGGGCCCCGCACATCCCGCTCCCGGGATTCGCGGGGCCCAGGGCGTGCCACCGCGCTCCTTCCGGCCGCCCCGCCCGGTGACGCCATGTTGTCCGGTTCACGAACACATGGCAGCGGGATGGACACCCCGCGGAGTAAGATACGAACTCGACGGTTTTTTTGGTTGGGTCTCCGGGCTCAAGGACCACAGAGGAGACCACGATGGTGAAGCAGGAACGGGCGATCCGCACCCGCAAAGCGATCCTCACGGCGGCGGCCAAGGTCTTCGAGGAACGCGGCTACCGGGCTGCCACGATCACCGAGATCCTCTCCGCGGCGGGGGTGACCAAGGGCGCCCTCTACTTCCACTTCTCCTCCAAGGAGGAGCTGGCCCAGGGCATCCTCCACGAGCAGGACCAGTGGCTCGCCATCCCCGACCGGGCCTCCAAGATCCAGCAGATCTCGGACACCGTGCTGCTCCACGCCTACCGTCTCCAGCACGACCCGATGGTCCGGGCCGGCGTCCGGCTCTCGCTGGACCAGCAGGCGGGAGAGGTGGACCGCAGGGGCCCCTTCACGCACTGGGGGGACATCATCGGGGAGCTGCTGGACAAGGCCGAGGCCCAGGGCGAGCTCCTCCCCCACGTCTCCGCCCCCGAGACGGCAGACGTCCTGGTGGGCTCCTTCGCGGGCATCCAGGCCATGTCCCAGGTGATGAGCGACTACCAGGACCTGCTGATCCGGGTGAACGCCATGCTGCGCCACTTCCTCCCCAGCGTGGTCATCCCCTCGGTGCTGGCCTCGGTGGACATCACCACCGCCCGCGCCGACAGGCTCGTCACCGAGCTGCGCACCCCCGTACCGGCGCCGGAGGACGACGCGGTGGCACCCGTCGGCTGACTCAGCCGCCGCACAGCTCCGCGGACGGCGCGGGCACGGCACGGCCGAAATAGGTCGTCAGCACGTCGGCCAGAGCGGTGCCGCCGCACGGCGACCAGGCCACGTACCCGTCCGGGCGGACGAGCAGCGCCTCGCACGGAAGCGCCTCCGTCCGCTCGGCGTGCACCACGCGCAGCACCCCCGACCAGCCCCGGGCCTGCTCGGCCCAGTCGTGCCCGCCGCCGTTCCCGAAGACCAGGAGCAGCGGACGCCCCGTGCGCAGCAGGCTGATCACATCGGTGGGGCCCTGGGCCGTGGTCAGGGCGGCGTTGGGCAGGAATCCGCCCTCCCAGGGGGAGCTTCCGCTCGCCTCGCCGCCCCCGTGGCGGGCCGGCAGCACCGTGTCCTGGGCGCTGATCATGGAGCTCAGCACGCCGCTCTCCGCTCCGCCCGACAGCAGTTCGCCGAAGAGCGCGCGCAGCGGGTCGAGCGCGGAGTCCGGTCTCATCAGGGCGACCTGGGCGCGCGTGTTGTCGATGACCCGCTGGGCGGCGGGCCGCCGCTCCTGGTCGTAGCTGTCGAGCAGGCCCTTCCCGGCACGGCCCCGGACGGTGAGCGCCAGCTTCCAGCCCAGGTTCACGGCGTCGAGCAGGCCCGTGCTCAGGCCCTGGCCGCCGATGGGGAAGTGCACGTGCGCGGCGTCCCCCGCGAGGAGGACGCGGCCCGACCGGTAGGAGTGGACCAGCCGGGAGTAGTCGCTGAATCTGCTCAGCCACTGGGGCGTCTCCATGGCGATGTCCCGTCCGGCGATCCAGGAGACCCGGCCCCGCAGTTCCTCCAGGGTGGGTTCCCGGTGCCGTCTGTCCTGCGGGTTCGACCAGTCCAGGGCCCGCAGCCGGGTGCGGCCTCCCGGCACCTGCTTGGCGACGATCCAGCCGCGGGGCGTGCGGTGCCAGCCCTGTCCGAGCCCCCCGCCGTCGCCGAGGCTGACGTCGGCCGCCAGCGCCGAGGCGGTCGCGGGGAACGCCGACGAGGTGAACTCCGACTGCGTGCGCACCGTGCTGCGCGCGCCGTCCGCACCGACCAGGTAGTCGGCCTTGCAGACCAGATCGCCGGCGCCCCACGGCCCGCGGGCCGTGATCCGCACGCCGTCCGGGTCCTGCTGGATGCCGGTGACCTCGTGGCCCCTGAGGATGCGGGCGCCGGCGGCCAGCGCGCGCCGCTCGACGAGCCGTTCCAGCTCGTCCTGCGGGCACTTGAGGACCGGGGCGGGTTCGGCGGCGGGGACCTTGATGGCCAGTCCGGGGATGCCGGCGAAATGGAAGGGCGCGCTCACCACGGCGGCCGGGGCGCCGCAGGGACCGGCGGCGGCCAGCCCTCCGAGGTGGCCTCGCCGGACGAGCGACTGCACCGTGCGGGCGTGCAGCGTCGTCGCCTTGGGTCTGCGCGAGACACGGGTTCTGGACTCGACGACCAGGGTGCGCACCCCGTACGCCGCGAGTTCCGAGGCGACCATCATGCCCACCGGTCCCCCGCCGACGACCACCACCTGAACCTGCACACAACGCGTCATCGCTGTTGTCCCCCTCATGCCGACGTCACTTCTCGGTCCTGGCCGCGCACTTCGTGGAGCGCCTTCGTCGGGGACGGCCCGGAGTGCCGGGCCGGACGCCGACGGGCTGGTCGGCGCACGGGACGGGTGGAACGGAACCGGAGAAGACGGGGTGGTGCGCCTGACGGCCACGGCGCCGCGCGTTCCTCGCGGTGCCCGTGCCGCCTGATCCGCGGCGCGGCGCGCACGGCGCGCCGGCGACGCGGCAGTTCCCCCTCCGGAGGGACCACCCTCCGTACGCGCCCGGCGAACTCTTCCCCTTCCGCTCCCGGCGCAGAGAAAACAATACCGGGTGGACGGTTCTTTGCAATGGGTTCCAGCCATGAAGAACGGCTCGGAAGCATCGGTTCCGAGGTCCCGGCACCATCCGGCGGGGACCGCTGCTCCGGGGACGTGGGCGGGAAGTCGCCCGGCGGGCGCCGTCGTACGCGGGTGGTCGGCCCGCGCACGGGGCGTGCTCGCCGCATCCCGGTGCCGCGACGGGGCCTTGAGGGCTCCGTCGCGGCACCGGGGTGCGGGGCGGTCTAGAACGGCAGCGTCCTGATGGCGCCCGCACCGGGCGCCGACGGTCTGCCGCCTTCGGAGCGTTCCGTCTTCCTCCCCTTGCCACCCGGCTCCAGGGTCCGGGGATCGACCGCCTCGGCGGGAGTACCCGTCGCGTACAGCCCGTCCGGGTCGGTGTCGCGGTCGTGCGGGAGCAGCCAGAAGACCCGCCGCCGGAAGGTGCCCGAGGAACGGGACGCCTTGGCCCCCGGCCCCAGTACCGCGTATCCGATCATGCGGCCGTCGCGGTGGTAGGCGGGCCGTCCCCTGCGGGTCGGCAGTCTGTCCAGACTCTGGCGCACGTAGTCGAGAGAGCCGACGTCCTCGAGCCACACCAGCTCGGCCTCGTGAACGATCTCGTCCTCGTCGATGAGGGCGCTCATGCTGTCTCCTCGTCAGCGACCAGTCCGATACCCGGGTAGTACTTGCGCTGGTTGGACAGGATCATCTCCTTCGGGGACGCCAGCCCGACCGTCTCCCGGATCCGCGCCGCGAAGGCGCGTGAGGAGACGGGCGGAGCCCCCTCATTCTGGCACCAGTCCTTGTAGGCCGCGTAGAGCTGTGCCTGCTCGGCTCTCAGACCTGGCTCGATCCGGCACGACTCCCCGAGGAAGCGCCCCGTGTGGTCCTCGATCTCCGCGTACGCGGTGGTGGCGATGCGCACCCGCTCGGGGCCCGCGAGGTCCTTCTCGCCGCTCAGGTACCGGCCGGCGCCCATGATCAGCCAGTGCAGGATGCCGGGCCCCTCCTCCGTGACGAGGATGTCCGCGAGATTGTCGATCTTGCGGTCGTAGGCGACGACCCGCTCGAACGGGACCAGCCGCATCCGGCGCCAGAACGCGAAGCCACCGGTGCCGACTTCGGGCCGGTGGTTGCCCAGGAGCCAGAGCTTGTGGGTCGGTTCGAAACTGAAGAAGTCCTGGCGCATCCGGCGGGCCTTGATCCGGTCGCCGCCCGTCAGAAGCTTCACCCGGGCCTCGTCGAAGCAGTCCCCGGGCTTCACCTCGCTGCACACCACGACGCGGCGGCCGTGGAGTTCGGCGAGGTCGGTGGGGTGGCCCTCGTAGGGACGGGCCATCAGGAATCCGGGCGGGGCGGCGTCCGCGTAGTCGCCGAGCAGCTTCATCAGCACGTCCAGCAGGACGGACTTGCCGTTCCTTCCCGAGCCGAAGAGGAAGGGCAGGACCTGGCCGCCCACGTCGCCCGTCACCGAGTAGCCCAGCAGCAGGTGCAGGAAGTCGATCATCTCCGCACCCTCCTGGTCCTCTCCGAAGGTGTCGGCGAGGAAGCGGTGCCAGCGCGGGGTGGGCATCGGTTCGGGGGCGACCGCGGTGGAACGGGAGTGGAAGTCCTTGTTCGGGTCCGGTGACCTGATCAGGCCGGTCCGCAGGTCCACGACCCCCTCGGGGGTGCACAGGGCGTACGGATCGGCGTCCAGCAGCGCCGCGTTGAGCACCATGCCGGGAGCCGTCCGGGCCTGGGTGAGCATGGCGTTCAGTCCGCTGGTGCTCAGGGCCCGCCGGCGGTGCTGCTGGAGCGCCGAACCGGTGAACACGCCGCGGGAGTCGGTCGTCGCGAGCGATTCCGCCAGGTCTCCGGCGGCCCACAGCACGGTGTCGTCCTCGTCCACCTGCCAGCGGGTGTTGTCCCAGCGGAACCAGCCGAGGCCGGGCACGTGTCGGTAGTCGTTGGCGTAGAGCTTGACGAACAGCTTGGCGTTGCCGCGGTCGCTGAGGGTGTCCGGCAGCAGCCCGGCGGCCGTCGCCTCTCCCCCGGCACCGGGCACGCCGGCAGGCGCCTGTTCCTGTACGAACGTCAGCGGTCGGGGCTCCCCCGTGGACTGGGCAAGGATCTGCCGGGCCACACCCTGGGCATCGAAAAGGCCCTCCTGACGGTCGGGCGTCATGCACGTCCTCTCGGGATGAGCGGGCGGCGCTGCCCCGCGCCCAGACCGCTGCGGATGACGGCGCCGCAGCGGCGTTCCTGCCCGGGGCGGGCTTCCTCGGCCACCTGCCGCAGCAGCCGCTCGGCCTGGCCGGCTTCGAGCAGGCCCGCCGCCACCAGACCGCCGGCCGTGTACGCGGCCCTGTTGAGTTTCTCGGAGAACGCGGCTCCCTCGGGGACGGCCGCACAGGCGGCGACCTCGGCGAGCACGCGTGCGAGGACCGGGTCGGACGCCCCGCTGCCTCCGGCGGCGAGGACCGCCTGCCGGGCACGCGGCGGCACCGGCCGGGGGGCGGCGGCCGCCGCGGGCGGCAGGTGTCCGGTCCGGTCGAGCTCCCGCTCCAGCCACGAGGGCAGCGGCGCGACGTCACGAACGGTCCCGACGGGCGTGTAGGCGCCCGCCCCGGTCACGGTCCCCGGGGCGACGATGTACCCGCCGTGCGCCCGTACGTCGACCTGCCAGGCCAGCGCGCGGCCGCCGCCCGAGCCCGTGGAGCACTGCCACCGGTGCCCGGACCGGGCGCGGTACCAGACGTGCAGGCCTCCGGACGGCGTCCGCACGCGCAGCGTCGTGTCGTCGTCGGCCGGGCTGACGGCGCCCCGCAGAGCGGCGAGCACACCGATGGTGTGGAACCCGGTGGCGAGCCCGGTCAGGTCGACGCCGTCGGGGATCCGGATGCCGGGCAGCAGCCGTTCGCGGCCGGGCGGCAGCGCCTCGTGGGCGTCGATGTCGACGACCACCAGTCCGGCCGGGCCGCAGGCGACCCCGACGCCGAAGTCCGGGCGGAAGCCCCACCACTGCTCGATCCTGGCCGAGTCCAGCGTGGCGGCGCGGAATCCGTGGCACCAGCGGCCCGCGGCACGGCAGGCGCACCCCTGGTGTCCGTGCCCGGGCGCCCGGCAGGAGGCGCAGTTGCCCGCCGGCGTCTTGCGGCCGGGGGCCAGGGGATGGACGGGCCATCCCCGTGCGGCACACCACCGGGCGGTGGCCAACGGCCGGGAAACACCCTGCCCACCACCGGAAAGTCTTGAGTCGCTGCTTAAAAACTGCAGCTCAGAAGCCATGCGCATCCCCCAACAGCGACCCAAGCGACTGACTGACTCAAACAGACTAGCGAAACGTACGTGGCTGAAGGAGATATGAAAGCAACTCAACCGGAAGCCCGCCGCTCCGATTCTTCCGCCGCGGGAGCTGCCCGAGCGACCCGGTTTTCTTCGGTAGCTGCCCAGAGACCTGACAAAACAGCAGGTCAGAGCGGTACCGACAACCAATCAGCGACTGAAGCGACTCAACTTCCCCCTATATGCCCTACACGGGCACATGCAGAAGCGTATTCCGCCGCTCCATATATCCGCACGCTGAGTCGCTTCGGTCGCTGACAGGGTGTCACATAAGCTCTGACCTGCGATGATGCCGAAACGGCGAGAGCTACTGAGCGGCAAGCCCGTCGCTGTGCCCCGGTCGCTGTCCCGGGCCGGGCGCGGGCGCCCCCGTCGCCGGCTCCGGCCGCCTCGGTGACGCAGCGACCGAAGCGACTCGAGCGGTTCTCCAGCGGTTGCCGAGCGGTTTGCCGTACCGGGCATGTTTAGGGGCGCCGATGCCGGCTGCGGGCACCGCGTGCGCGTCCCCTCGCCGGAGCCGCGGCGCTCCGGGTACGGCCGTGCGTGCGTGCGTGTGGAGCGGGCCGTGCCGCGGTGGCCCGCAGGCCCGGAGCAAGCCCCCGGGGACGCCGTGACGGGGCGGAACGCCTGCCTGGGCGCCCCTCCCCTCCCCGGGCCCCGTGTGCGGGCGGCACCCGGCCCCGCGGGCCTGCCGGGGGCCGGGGACGGTCAGGAGGGGACTATCTCGTTCCGGCGCTTCCCCTGCGAGCGCGGTGTCTTCTCCCCCACCCGGCGCGGCTCGATCGTCCGGGGGTCCACCGCCTCGCCCGGGGCGCCCTCCTTGTACAGGCCCTCGGGCTCGTTGGGGCGGTCGTGCGGGAGGAGGAAGAAGGTCCGGCGCTGGAAGAGGCCGCTGTCGGGGTTGGCCTCGGCGTCCTTGTCGAGTTCCGCGTAGCCGACCATGCGTCCGTCACGGGCGTAGCGGGGCTTGCCGCCGCGGCGGGCGCTCTTGTCGAGCGCCTGGCGGACGTAGTCGAGACCGTCGAGGTCCTCCAGCCACACCACGTTCGCTTCGTGTGCGAGCTGGCTTTCGTGCAGCAGCGAGCTCATGGACGCGGCTCCTTGTCGGTGATGTGGCGGCTCGGGCCGGCGGCTCCGCCGTCCGTGCCGGGCAGCGGGGCGCGAAGGGCCGGGACGCCTCCATGGTAGGGCGGCGCCGGGATCCTGGGCAGAAGGCCTCGGTTCACGGGCGCCCACCGCCGGGGGTGTCGGAGCGGATGTCGTCCGGGAGGAGCGCCAGCGCGGGGTAGTACTTCTTGCCGCTGGACTTGAGCATCTCCGCCGGGGAGGCGAGGCCCACCTCCTGGCGGATGCGGCCGGCGAACGCACGGGGCGTGTCCGCCCGGATCCCCTCCGAACTGCACCAGGCGGTGTACGTCGCGTACAGCAGGCCCTGTTCGACGCGCAGGTCCGAGGTGTCGGGGCCCTGGCGCACGCAGCACTCGCCGACGAAGCGGCCGATGTGGTCCTCGGTGGTCTCGTAGGCGGCGGTGGCCAGGCGGACCGAGGAGGGCCCGGTCAGCGGGTCGCGGCTGGTGAGGTAGCGGATGGCGCCCTGGACGAGCCAGTGCAGGATGCCGGGCCCCTCCTCCTGGACGAGCTCGCCGGCCAGGTTGTCGATCTTCCGCTCGGCCGGGACGACGCGCTCGAACGGGATGAGGCGGATACGGCGCCAGAACGCGTGCCCGCCGGTGCCGACTTCGGGCTGGTGGTTGCCGAGGAGCCAGAGCTTGTGGGTGGGGGTGAAGCTGAAGTAGTCCTGCCGCATCCTGCGGGCCTTGATCTTGTCCCCGCCGGTGAGCAGTTTGACGCGTGCCTCGTCGAACTTGTCGTTGGGCTTGAGTTCGCTGCACACGAAGATGCGGCGGCCGTGGAGCTCGGTGAGTTCGGTGGAGTGCTCGGCGAAGTTGCCCTTGTCCATGAGGAATCCGGGCGGGGCGGCGTCGGCGTAGTCGCCCATGACCTGGATCATCACGTCCAGCAGGACGGACTTGCCGTTGGCCCCCTTGCCCCACAGGAAGGGCAGCACCTGCGCGCCGACGTCCCCGGTGATGGAGTAGCCGAGGAGCAGGTGCAGGAAGTCGATCATCTCCTGGCCCCTGGCGTCGTCGCCGAAGGTGTCGTCCAGGAAGGCGTGCCAGCGCGGGGTGGGCATCGCCTGCGGGGCGACCTGGGTGGCGCGCGAGTGGAGGTCGCGCAGCGGATCGGGCTTGTGCAGCCGTCCGTTGCGCAGGTCGACGACGCCCGCCGGGGTGCACAGGGAGTACGCGTCGCCGTCGAGGACGTCGGGGTCGAGGCTCAGCGCGGGAGCGGCCTTGGCCTGGTGGAGAAGGGCCTTCATGCCGCTGGT